>NZ_VHLB01000116.1:0-23799 GCF_006547365.1 Myxococcus sp. AB056
AGCGCCAGCTCCAGCGAGCGAACGTGCTCGCTCACCACCGAGCGCGCCACGCCCAGGTGCTCCGCGGCGGCCTCGATGCTGCCCGCCTCCACGGGGGCGCGACAGGCTCGGCCTCCATGTCGGCCATGGGGACCGGCGCCGGGCCGGTGACGATGTTCGGCTTGCGGCGGGCGCGCGGCGTTTCGGTGCCGTCGGCGCCGTCCGCGGGAATGATGAGGTTGGGCGACGGCGGCAGGAAGGACGCGGCCCAGGCCGGGTCGGCACCGAGGGCCGGGCGCTTCTCCGCCTTCGCCGGCGCTTTCTCCGGAAGGGCCAGCACGGGCGCGGGGGCAGGGGGCAGCGAGTCGGCCTCGCGGGTCGGCGGGAGCAGTTTCTTCTCCAGCTTCTCCGCCTTCTCGCGCTCGCGGGACTCCTTGAGCGCCAGCTTCGCGGCAATGGCCTGCTCCTTCTCCTGCTGCTTCGACAGCCGGAAGGCCTCCTCCGCCATGGCCTCGGCCTCGGCGGCCTCGGCCTCTTCGGCCAGGCGCTCGGCTTCGGCGAGCTCTTCCTCGTCGGCCTCGAGCTGCGCGAGGAAGGCGGCCTCCTCCAGCTTCTCCTGGGCGGCGCGCTCCTGACGCTCCTGGTAGGCCACCTTCTGCGCCTCCCAGAACACGTTGGCGGATTCCTGGATGCGGCGGCCCACCACGCACATCCCGGCCCAGGCCAGCGAGCACAGCTTGAGGAAGGTGTACTGGGTGCCCACGATGAGGGCGGCCGCGCTGATGGCCGTCACCAGGATGACGGTGCCCACCGTGGAGAACAGGCCGGACATGATGCCGCCCAGGCTGGCGCCCAGCGCGCCACCCGGTGGGTGCGCCCAGCCCTTGTCACCGGCGAACATCAGCTGCGCCAGCACGGACACGCTGACCGTCAGCAGCGCCAGGCTGATGATTTGCGGTCCCCGCTTCCGGTCCCGGCTGCCCACGAAGAGCACCATGGCCGTGTAGATGCCGCCCACTGGGATGAGGTAGGCGCACACGCCCAGCAAGCCGCGCAGCGACTCCGCGATGAGGTGCCCCATGGGGCCCACCGCGTTGTTGAAGCCCGGGCCCACCCGGTCCTTCGCGTCGAAAGTGGCCACCGCCAGCAGGGCAATCAACGACGCCGCCAGCAGGAACACGCCGGTGATGGCTCGGGTCGTGACGTCTCCGCCCTTGCCGGCCTTCATCCGCTTGTCCGCCAGCGCCCTGCGGCGCGTCGCGATTTCCTGCCGGGACAAGACCGCCTTCTCCGCCCGACCCTTCTTCGCCGTCATGTCCGTCTTCCCTCTGCGCGTCTCAGCCGCGTAGCGGGCTGTAGCAATGCCCGCAGCGAGTGTAGGGAGGGCGGGGGACCGGTCAATTTTCCAGCCCAGGACGGGGAACCTACATTTCGGCTGCACCCCTCCCCAGAGGGGGTATGGTGCCGCCCAACATCGCCGCCCGGGCGCGCATGCCGCGCGGCGGCGGGACTTCGTGGAGGAACATCACATGGCCGACGCCCGTACCGACAAGCCGTCATCCACCGAGGAGGAGTACTTCGCCCGGGAGGAGATTGAGAAGAAGCGCAAGCTGGCCCTGGAGCAGGCCGCGGCGAGCGCGGCGCAGCAGCGCGAGGAGCTCAAGAAGCTCCACTGGATGAAGTGCCCCAAGTGCGGCATGGACCTCCAGACGCTGAAGCAGGGGAATGTCGAAATTGAGACCTGCTTCAACTGCCACGGCATCTTCCTGGACGCCGGGGAGCTGGACCAGTTGGTCGCCCAGCACGGCCACGAGGGCAGTGGCAAGGTGATGGGGGCCATCCTCAACCTCTTCAAGAAGAAGTAGGCCGCCGTGGCGCTCACGCTCGAGCAGGTGCGCCATGTGGCCACACTGGCGCGGCTGTCGCTGACTCCGGAAGAGGAGCAGCGCTTCACCACCCAGCTGTCCGCGGTGTTGGACGCGGTGGAGCAGCTCCAGTCGCTCGACGTGGAGGCCGTGGAGCCCACTTCCCACGCCACGCTCACGTCCTCACGGCTGCGTGAGGACGTGACGCGGCCGTCCCTGCCGCCAGAGAAGTCCCTGGCCAACGCGCCGGCGAAGTCGGACACGTCCTTCGCCGTGCCGAAAATCATCGAGTAGTCCCGGAGGTTCCACGCCATGCAGCTCACGGACCTCACGATGCTGGAGCTGGCCGCGAAGCTGGCCGCGGGAGAGGTCTCCTCCGAGGAGGCCACCCGCGCGAGCCTGGCGCGCATCCAGCAAGTGGACCCGAAGGTGCGCGCCTTCCTGCGCGTGGATGAAGCCGGTGCCCTGGCCGCCGCTCGCGCCAGTGACGTGCGCCGCAAGTCGGGCAGTCCCGCCAGTGCCCTGGACGGCGTGCCGTTGGGGCTCAAGGACATCTTCCTCACCGAGGGCGTGGAGACCACCGCCGGCTCGCGCATCCTGGAGGGCTTCGTTCCGCCCTATGACGCCACGGTGGTTCGCCTGCTGAAGGAGGCGGGCCTGCCGCTGGTGGGCAAGCTCAACATGGATGAGTTCGCGATGGGCTCATCCAACGAATCCAGCGCCTTCTTCCCCAGCCACAACCCGTGGGATGTGTCGCGCACGCCGGGCGGCTCGTCTGGTGGCTCGGCGGCGGCGGTGGCCGCGCGCGAGGTGTTCGGCGCGCTGGGCACGGACACGGGCGGCTCCATCCGCCAGCCCGCGGCGCTCACCAACACCGTGGGGCTGAAGCCCACCTACGGCCGGGTGTCGCGCTTTGGCGTCATCGCCTTCGCCTCGTCGCTGGACCAGCCGGGCCCCATGACGCGCACGGTGGCGGACGCGGCGGCGCTGCTCCAGGTGATTGCGCGGCCGGATGCGCAGGACGCGACGTCCGCGGACGCGCCCGTGCCGGACTACTCGGCGGACCTGGAGGCCGGCGTGCGGGGCCTGAAGCTGGGCGTTCCGCGCGAATACTTCACCGAGGGCATGGACCCGGAGGTGGAGGCCGCGGTGCGCGAGGCCCTGCTCGAGTACGAGCGTCTGGGCGCGACGCTGGTGGACGTGTCGCTGCCCCACACGAAGTACGCGCTGGCGACGTACTACCTCATCGCGCCCGCGGAGGCGTCCAGCAACCTGGCTCGCTACGATGGCGTGCGCTTCGGCCTGCGGGCGAAGGACGCGCGCAGCCTGCGGGACGTGTACGCGCTGACGCGGGAGCAGGGCTTCGGCGCGGAGGTGAAGCGCCGCATCATGCTGGGGACCTTCGCGCTGTCCTCCGGCTACTACGACGCCCACTACCTGCGCGCGCAGAAGGTTCGCACGCTCATCCGTGAGGACTTCACGCGGGCCTTCCAGCAGGTGGACGCGCTGCTGTCGCCCACCTCGCCGGTGCCGGCCTTCAAGCTGGGTGAGAAGGTGGAGGACCCGCTGTCCATGTACCTCATGGACATCTACACGCTGCCTTGCAACCTGGCGGGCCTGCCCGGCCTGTCAGTGCCCTGCGGCTTCACGAAGGCGGGCTTGCCCGTGGGCCTGCAGATTCTGGGACGGCCCTTCGACGAGGCTGGCCTGCTGCGCATTGCCCGCGCCTACGAGCGCGAGCACGACTTCTTCCGCCGCTCCGCGCCCCTGTAGGGCCCTCGAGCGTCCGCCCTGGTGACACCGCCATGCCCGTGAGCGATTTCCAGCCCGTCATCGGCCTCGAGGTCCACGCGCAGCTCCTCACGCAGTCCAAGATTTTCTGTGGCTGCTCCACCGCGTTCGGCGCCGAGCCCAACCGCAACACCTGCCCGGTGTGCCTGGGCATGCCCGGTGTGCTGCCGGTGCTCAACCAGCGCGTGGCGGAGTTCGCCGTGCGCACGGGCCTGGCGCTGGAGTGCACCATCCGTCCGACGAGCGTGTGGAGCCGGAAGAACTACTTCTATCCGGACCTGCCCAAGGGCTACCAGATTACGCAGTTCGACCAGCCCATCTGCGAACACGGGCGGCTCGTCATCGACACGCCGCAGGGCGAGAAGGCCATCCGCATCCTCCGCATCCACATGGAAGAGGACGCGGGCAAGAGCGTGCATGACGCCGGTGGGGGCCAGAGCCTGGTGGACCTCAACCGCGCGGGGGTGCCGCTGCTCGAAATCGTCAGCCAGCCGGACCTGCGCGACGCGGACGAGGCGGTGGAGTACCTCAAGGCGATGCGGGACGTGCTCGTCTACCTGGGCGTCAACGACGGCAACCTGGAGGAGGGGAGCTTCCGCTGCGATGCCAACGTGTCGGTGATGCCGAAGGGCTCCACCACGTTTGGCCAGCGCTGCGAGCTGAAGAACCTCAACTCGTTCCGCTTCCTCAAGCAGGCCATCGAGTACGAGATTGCCCGGCAGGTGGACGTCATCGAGTCGGGTGGCAAGGTGGTGCAGGAGACGCGCCTGTGGGACGTGAGCAAGGGCGTCACCCGCTCCATGCGCAGCAAGGAGGAGGCGCACGACTACCGGTACTTCCCGGAGCCGGACCTGCCGCCGCTGCACGTGAGCGCGGAGGCCATCGACGCCGCGGCGAAGGCGCTGCCGGAGCTGCCGCGCGCGAAGCTCCAGCGCTTCACCAGCCAGTACGGACTGCCCGCGTATGACGCCCGCATCCTCACCGCCGAGCGCCCGCTGGCCGACTACTTCGAGGCCTGCGCCGGGCACTACAAGGACTACAAGAAGCTCTCCAACTGGTTCCTCGGAGAGCTGATGCGCCTGCTGAAGGAAGAGGGCACGCCGCTGTCCGCGCTGCGCTTCACGCCAGCACAGCTGGGGGAGCTGCTGGGCGCTGTCGACCAGGGCACGGTGTCCGCCAACGCGGGCAAGGATGTGCTCGGGGAGATGTTCCGCACGGGCAAGGCGCCCGCGGACATCATCGCGGAGAAGGGCCTGGCCCAGGTGAGCGACACCGGCGCCATCGAGGCGGTGGTGGACGACATCCTCGCGAAGAACGCGGGGGAGATTGAGAAGTACCGCGCCGGCAAGAAGCAGGTGTTCGGTTTCTTCGTGGGCCAGGTGATGCGGGCCATGAAGGGCAAGGGCAACCCCGCCCTGGTCAACGAGCTGCTGAAGAAGAAGCTCGGCGACTAAGGCGTGCCGTGTGCCGCGGTGGGGACGATGGCGTGCACCACGTCCTCCTCCTGCGTCGTCTGGGCCTGGGCGAGCACGCGCACGTCGCCGGAGGCCGTGCGCTCCAGGATGTGTGAGGCGGCTTCGAAGGTGCTGCCGAGCAGACTGCCCACCTGCTGCGCGCTCACCACGTAGCGCACGTTCCGGAGCGTGCGGAGCTGCGCGGGCAGGCCTTCGTGTCGCCAGCGCTCGCCTTGGGCAGAGTGTGCCCACGGCCCGGCGTGGATGGCGGGATGGGCGAGGACATCCACTCGCATGGCGTCGAGGTACTGCGCGCAGGGGGCGAACCAGGGCTCGTCGCGGGTATGCGGCTGGGCGAAGCCGTCATAGCCGATGAGGGTCGCCAGCTTTCCGAAGGGCGTCTGGAGCACGGCCAGGTCCTCCGGGCGGCCAGGGCTCAGGTGCAGCCCGTCCTCCCAGGAGGGCACCAGGTTGGCCTTGCGCGCGGCCGCGACGCAGTTGCCTTCGGGCGAGAAGGTGTAGCTGGTGTTGTAGGTGCGCGCGCTGAAGGGTTCGAAGTCCGGCGAGCCCTCCCCCCGGCGGCCGGCGGGCAGCAGCGCACTGCCCGCCACCACCCACAGGCCGAAATCCCGCGCGATGCCAGAGAAGGTGTTCCACAGCGTCCGGTGCACGAGGGGCGCTCGCGCGGCGTAGATGCACTCCGTCAGCGACGGCGGCCGGAAGTCGCTCCAGGCATTCCACACGCCCCAGGCCTCGGAGAGGCGCACGCGTTTCAGTGCACCCTGGAGTGAGGTGCTTTGCCGCACGCGGTGCATGTGGCCCAGGAACAGCAGCGGTGCCCCCACCGACTCCGGCCACACGACGAGCGCTGGGGAGCGCGGCTGGCCGGACGCATCCCGGGCGCGCAGGGCATCCACCTTCGCGGCCAGCGCACGGTGTCGCGCGGCGAAGGCTGCCGGAGAGGCGTAGTCCTCCAGCGAGACGCGGGGCTGGAGGGCGAACAGTTCGACGAGGTCGGTGGCCGTGTCCACGGTGCGTTACTTCAGCAAGCCATTCTCGCGCAGCCGCTGCTTGAGGAAGGCATCCGCGGTGATGGGCGCGTGGCGCGCCGGGGTGTCCGCCGTCTGGGTGCAGGGCAGCGCCTGGAGCACGCAGTCCGCATAGGGATGGACGAAGAAGGGCATCGAGTAGCGCACCGTGTCCTCTTCCTTGCTGCGCGGGTTCACCACCCGGTGCGTGGTGGCGGGGATGATTTCGTTCGTCACGCGGCTGAGCATGTCGCCCGAGTCGACGACAATCTGTCCGCGCAGCGTGTCCACCGGCAGCCACTCCCCGTCGCGGGTGAGCAGCTCCAGGCCGGACGCCGTGCCCTCGCAGAGCAGGGTGATGAGGTTGATGTCCTCATGCTCGGCGGCGCGCACGCCCCCGGGGATGAAGCGCTCCTTCAGCGGCGGGTAGTGGATGAGCCGCAGCACGGAGTTGCCGTCCGTGGCCATGCCGCTGAAGGTGTTGCGCGCCACGCCGAAGTACTCGGCCAGCGCCTGGAGCATGACGCCCGCCGCGCCATCCAGCGCGTTGAAGAGCGACAGCGTGTGCTCGCGGAAGGTGGACACCTCGGTGGGCCACACGTTGGGGCCGTAGAGCGCGTGGTACTTGTGGTCAGGTGGCAGCTCGCGGCCCACGTGCCAGAACTCCTTCAGGTCTCCCACCTGGCGGTTCTTCGCGTGCTCCTGACCGTAGCCGATGTAGCCGCGCTGGCCGCCGTGCCCCGCCTGGGCGTACTGGGCCTTGGTGGCCTCAGGCAGGGCGAAGAAGCGCTCCACGTCCGTGTACGTGCGGCGGATGAGGCCGTCGTCGATGCCGTGGCCTTCCACCGTGACGAAGCCGAACTCCTTGATGCCGTCGCCGAACACCTGCACGAAGCGGGCGCGCTCCTGGGGCGTGCCCGTGCGGTAATGGGACAGGTTGACGACGGGGATGCGGCGCTGGGTTGGCGACATGGCGCCGCACTTTAACCACCGTGATGGATTGTCGGCACGCACAGCGTCCGCCAGAGGACCCTGTTCTGCGACCATGGCTTCGAGGGTGCGGCACCAGCGGACATCTGCCCTCATCCCCCGTGGAAGTCAGTGCTCCCGGAGTCCATGTTGGCGGGCAGGTTGGGGGGAGGCGGATGCCCGAGGTGAGCAGCGGTGGTGGGTGTGGGGCGTGTGGCCGGCGGCATGGGGCGGATGCCTCGTGTCCGACGCTGGTGCGTGCGGACGTGCGGGCCGGGGGAACGGCGCGTCCCAGGTGTGCCCCCGTGGTCGAGGCGCAGGACCCTCTGGTGGGCGTCCGGTGCGGCAGCTTCCGGCTGGTGCGGCGCCTGGGCCGGGGCGGCATGGGGGCCGTCTACCTGGGGGAGCACGTCTCCATTGGCAGCCGGGTCGCGGTGAAGGTGCTGCACGCGCACCTGACGATGTACCCGGAGCTGGTTCAGCGCTTCCATGCCGAGGCGCGGGCGGTGAATCTCATCGGCCACGAGAACATCGTGAGCATCTTCGACATGGATGCCACGCCGCCGCGCCCCTACCTCATCATGGAGTTCCTGGATGGGGCGCCGTTGTCCGCGTGGGTGGGGACGCCCCTGGCCGCGGGCGCGGTCGTCTCGGTGCTGTCGCAGGTGTGCGACGCGCTCCAGGCCGCGCATGCGCGAGGCATCGTCCACCGCGACCTGAAGCCGGACAACATCTTCCTGGTCCGGCGCAAGCGCAACGCGCCCTTCGTCAAGGTGCTGGACTTCGGCATCGCCAAGCTGGCGGACGCGCACATGCCCCAGACGCACGCGGGCATCATCGTGGGGACGCCCGAGTACATGGCCCCCGAGCAGTCCCTGGGGCGTGGCGTGGATGGCCGCGCGGACCTGTATGCGCTGGGCGTCATCGCCTACCAGCTCCTCACCGGCCGGCTTCCCTTCAACGACGAGGGACTGGCCGCGCAACTGGTGGCCCATCAGCTGCGGCCACCGCCGCCCCCCAGTTCGGTGTACCCGGCCGTGTCCGCCGCGTTGGAGCACGTCATCCTGCGCGCCCTGGCCAAGAAGCCCGAGGACCGATACGCCTCCATCGCGGCGTTCCGGAACGCGTTGCAGGTGGCGCTCGCCGAGCACGTGCGCGTGTCGGCGCGGAAGACGCGTCCCGGAGGACTCGCGGTGCTCGAGCGGGCGCCCGTCGCGCCAGTGATGCCCACCGAAGGCCCGTCGCGGGGGCGGCCTGGCGTGGACGCGCGGGCGGGGCAGGTGCCTTCATCGCTCGCGAGCACGGCCCAGCGGCGTCTTGCCCCCGCCGTGCCGGCGGCGCCCCGAGCCTCCCTCGTGGAAGTGCCGGTGCAGGTCGTGCTGCGGCCAGGGGAAAGTGCTGTGCGGCTCAGGGGCAGTGGCCTCTCCCGGGGCGGCTTGTTCCTTCACGGTGGGCGCGTACTGCCGCCGTTGTGCTCGCGGCTTCCCGTGGTGCTGGAGCTGGCGTCCGGGCCCCTGTCGGTCATGTGTGAAGTGGTGCGGGTCGTTCCGCCCGCGCAGGCGCGCGTCTGGGGGATGCCCACCGGCTTCGGCGTCCAGTTCGTGGAGGCCACCGCCGTGCTCAAGGCCGCCGTGGATGCGCTCCTCCAGGGCGAGCCGGTACGTGCCGTCCCGCAAGTGCCGCTCACGGAAGACCCGGCCGTGGCGCGCTTGCTGGAGGCCTGGCGTCAGCGCTCGGCGGGGGACGCGTATGCGGTGCTGGCGCTGGAGCCTGACTCGGACATGGGCACGGTGCGCCTGCGGACCCGCGAGGCCTGGCGCTCGCTGGAGTCCCTGGAGCAGCACTCGCTGACGCCTCCCCAACGCGCGCAGGTGGATGCGTTGCGCGTCCGCGTCCGCGAGGCGGCCGAGGCCTTGGGCGCCACGGTGCAGCGGGCCCTCTACGACGCCTGGCGCGGCAATCATCGCGGGGTGGCGAAGTGCCTGGAGGCGGGGCTCACGGCCGAGCAGTTGGAGTCCCTGCGGCGGGAGTTCCTGGCGCGCAGGCCCCAGGCCATGGGCACGGCGCGGATCCACTTCCAGTCTGGTGGCGCGCTGGAGCGCGACGGCCAGCTCTCCCAGGCGCTGGATCAGTACGAACGAGGGCTGAAGCTCGCGCCGCTGGAGGTGGACATGCTCCAGCGCTATCGCAGGCTCCGCCGGGTGCTGGGCGGGCGGGCGACGGCGCCGACCGGACATGACAGGGCCCGGTCACCTTGAAGAAGGCGCCGGGCCCGGGAGCACTTCCTGGATGGAAGGCCACTTGAAATTACGGCTCTTCGTCCAGGTCCTCCAGGGAAACAGCGGTCCGGCAGGCCTGGCTGAGCCCGTAGACTTGTGCCGCGCAGCCGAACAGCTCACCAAAGTACTGCATCTCGTTGCCCTCGGAGCAGGTGTTGACCCTGTCCAGGCACTTGATGGCTCCCTCTATCTTTTCCTTGTCGCTATCGGTGCACTGATCGAGGCCGCGCTTGCATTGCTGGATGGCGGCGTCCAGCTCATTGTCCGATAGCCCAGTAACTCCACAGGCACGGCCCTTTTTGTCGACCTCGTTGCTGCTGTTGTGCAGGTCTTCGCAAAGGTCATCATCGCCACCGCCACAGCCGGTGCCGAAGGCAAGGGCGCTGCTGGCGATGAGGCCGATTAGGAGCTTCTTCATGGTAGTCCCCCTTTGGACGAGGTTGTCGGGCTGGCGCGCGAAAGGGCGGCCGAAAGCCCGGGTGCTGAGTTAGCATTGACCCAGGGGGTGGGTAAACAGCCGGGGAGTGGCCGTCTGATCCTTCAACCACCTTGACTCCCCAGGGTATCTCCCGTAAATCCCGCCGCCTTTGGCGCGATTGGATGGTCCACCCGTCCGAAATGCGCGGTCGATTCCACGGGTTGACCCAACCCGACAGATGACAGGGGTTTGACGATGTACGCAGTGATTCGCACGGGCGGGAAGCAATACCGCGTCGCCGAGGGCGATGTGGTCCGGATCGAGAAGATCGCGGGCGACGTCGGGGCCGAAGTGACCTTCACGGAGATTCTGCTGGTCGGTGGTTCGGAGAGCCCGAAGGTGGGCCAGCCGACCGTTGCCGGCGCGAAGGTCGTGGGCAAGGTCCTGGCGCAGGACAAGCACCGCCGCGTCCTCCACTTTCGGAAGGAGAAGGAGGGCTGGACCCGCCGCCGCGGTCACCGTCAGCCGTACACCGAGGTGAAGGTCACCTCCATCGCCGGCTAGTCCGGGCGGTTTCACCTCAAACTTCAGGAGCACGGTGTCATGGCTCATAAAAAAGGACAGGGTTCTTCGCGCAACGGTCGCGATTCCAACCCGCAGTATCGTGGCGTGAAGGTGTACGGCGGTGAGACGGTGTCGGCGGGCAGCATTCTCGTTCGCCAGGTCGGCACGGTCATCCACGCCGGCGCCAACGTGAAGCTCGGCCGCGACTTCACCCTCTACTCGGTGGTGGACGGCGTGGTGAAGTACGAGCGCCTGGGCCGCGACCGGAAGAAGGTTTCGGTCTACCCGGCCGCCGCTGAGCAGGCGAGCGCCTGACGGCTAGCTGGCCCTTGAGGCCGGCAACCGTGCGGCACCCACGAGCGGGTCGCTTCTCCAGTCCACGCGCCCTTCCGGCAGCGGGATGCGAGGGCGGCCCGCTCTTTGTTTATCCAGGAGTCCCAGATGAAGTTCGTCGACGAGGTCCGCATCTTCGTGAAGGCGGGGGATGGCGGCAACGGCGCCGTCTCGTTCCGGCGGGAGAAGTACATCGAGCGCGGTGGTCCCAATGGTGGGGACGGCGGCAACGGGGGCTCCGTCGTCTTCGTGGCGGATCCACAGCTCACCACGCTGCTTGACTACCGCTACCAGCAGCACCACCGCGCCAGGAATGGCGAGCACGGCATGGGCAGCGACTGTAACGGTCGCGCCGCCGAGGACATGGTGCTCAAGGTGCCCGTGGGCACGCTGGTGAAGGACGCCAACACCGGGGAGCTGCTGGTGGACCTCAGCGAGGCTGGCCAGCGCTGGGTGGCGGCGAAGGGCGGGCGCGGTGGCCTGGGCAACATGAACTTCGCCACCTCCACCCGGCAGACGCCGCGCTTCGCCCAGGATGGGACGAAGGGCGAGGAGCTGACGCTCCGGCTGGAGCTGAAGCTGCTGGCGGACGTGGGACTGCTGGGCTTCCCCAACGCGGGCAAGAGCACGTTCATCTCTCGCGTGAGCCGGGCGCGGCCGAAGGTCGCCGACTATCCCTTCACCACGCTGGTCCCCAACCTGGGCATGGTCCAGTACAAGGACGGCCTGTCCTTCGTGATGGCGGACATCCCCGGCATCATCGAGGGCGCCAGCGAGGGCGTGGGCCTGGGGCACCAGTTCCTGCGCCACGTGGAGCGGTGCAAGGTGCTGATCCACCTCATCGACATGGGGGCGGAGGGCGAGGGCCGCTCGCCGCTGCACGACTTCGACGTGCTCAACGCGGAGCTGGGCAAGTACAGCCCGGAGCTGGCGTCCAAGCCGCAGGTGGTGGCGGCCAACAAGTTGGATCTGCCCGACGCGCAGGCCCGGCTGGAGGGCTTCACGGAGGCGCTGCGTGAGCGCGGCATCCGTGTGTATCCCGTGTCCTGCGCCACCGGCGAGGGCATGCAGCCGCTGATGGACTCCGTGGCGGAGGTGCTGTTCACGGGGCGCACCGAGAAGCTCCACGTGGAGATTCCCGCCAAGGCGGCTCGGGCGGGGAAGGCGAAGGCGAAGGCCGCGGAGAAGAAGGCATCGGCTTCCTCGGCGGGCGCCGCGACGGCGAAGGCCGCGGCGAAGAAGGCTCCGGCTCGCAAGGCGGGCGCAGCTGCGGCGACGAAGAAGTCTGCGGCTGAGAAGAAGGCCGTGACGAAGAAGTCTGCGGCTGTGAAGAAGGCCGTGACGAAGAAGGCTCCGGCTCGGAAGGCGGGCGCAGCGGCGAAGACGTCCGCAGCGCGCAAGGCGGGCACGGCTGCGGCGAAGAAGTCCGCGGCGAAGAATGCCTCGACCCGCAAGTCGGGCACTGGGACCGCGAAGAAGGCCGCGTCGAAGAAGGCCCCAGCTCGCAAGTCGGGCACCGCGCCCGTGAAGAAGTCCGCCGCGAAGAAGGCATCCGCGCGCAAGAGCGGCTCGTCGGGCAAGGCCGCCGCGAAGAAGGCATCCGCGGCCACGAGGCGTGCTCCGGCGCGCAAGTCGGGCGGCGGGAGGAGCTGAGTCCATGTCGGGTGGTGGTGCGCGCTACGAGCGCTATGAGCGGGAGCAGTTCGAGCCGGAGCAGTTCCTGCTCGACGTGCGCAAGGAGAAGATTGATCGCGTCGTCAGTCACCGGACGCGCAACTTCACGGTGGTCCTGGACCGGCTGGAGGACAGCTTCAACATGGCCGCGGTGCTTCGCACCTGCGAGTCCATGGGCGTTCAGGAAGTCCACATCATCATCAACCCGGAAGCTCCCTTCGTTCCCAACTCGAGGGTGGCCCAGGGCTGCGACAAGTGGCTGGACGTGAAGCTGTACAAGACGTTCGCCGAGTGCCGCGAGCACCTGAAGTCCCGTGGCTTCTCGCTGTATGCCTCCGCCATCCAGGACGGGGCCACCAGCCTCTACACCCTGCGCTTCGACGGGAAGATGGCGCTGGTGTTCGGCAACGAGCGGCGCGGCGTGAGCGAGGACGTGCTGGCCGGCGTGGACGGCACGTTCTGGGTCCCCATGAAGGGTTTCAGCCAGAGCCTCAACATCTCCGCCGCGGCGTCCGCCTGCATCAGCCGGGCGATTGCCTGGCGGGACGAGCACCTGGGCCAGTCAGGGGACCTGTCTCCCGAGGATGCCCAGGCCCTGCGCGAGCGCTTCTACGTGCTGGCCATCAAACAGAGGAAGCGCCTGTTCAAGAAGGCCCCGTGAATGCCGGGGCTCAGGCCCCGTCGGGATGGGTTAGATGGAGGTACGCCATGTTCTTCGAAGCCCTGCTCGCTACGCTCCTGTCCGCCCCTGCCACCCCTGCCGCCACCCCGGTGAAGCCCGCTCCGACGGTTCAGGCCGCCGCGCCCGCGCCCGCGGCCCCCGCCGCCGCGAAGCCGATGACGCCGGAAGTGAAGTCCCTGGTGGACCGGATGCAGGCCTTCTACGAGAAGACCGGTGACTTCCGCGCGGGCTTCCGCCAGGACTACAAGTACAAGACCTTCCGGCGCACGCAGACGTCCGAAGGCACCGTCACGTACAAGAAGCCCGGCCTGATGCGTTGGGAGTACCTGAAGCCTTCGCCGCGCACCTTCGTGCTGGCGGGCAACAAGGTGTACGCGTACGACCCGGCGGCGCAGAGCCTCACCGTGGCCAACGTGGACACCAGCCAGCTCTCCGCGTCGGTGACGTTCCTCTTCGGCCAGGGAAAGCTCGCGGACGAGTTCAACATCACCAAGGGCGCCTGCAAGGACTGCAAGGGCACGCTGCTGGTGTTGGATCCGCTGAAGAACGAGCCGCGCTTCCGCCAGGTGCGCCTGGAGGTGGATCCATCCACGGCCCAGGTGCTCAAGAGCACGGTGGTGGACCCGGACGGCAGTGAGAACACCATCTCCTTCCTCAACCTGAAGACGAACGTGGGCCTCGACGCGGACAGCTTCAAGCTGGACGTGCCGGACGACACTCGCGTGGATGACTTCACGAAGGCGAAGAAGCAGTAACCTGCGGAGCGTGCGTCGCGCGTTTCTGCTGATGGGGTGGATGGGGCTGGCCGGGACCGGGTGCCATCGGGAACCGGCCGCCAGCGCCGAGCGTCCGCAAGGCTTCCACGGTCAGACGCTGCCGCTGCTGGCCTCGCCCGCGCTGCGGCTCACCGTGGCGGGCCAACTGGGGACGCGGCCCGTGCCGGTGGTGTTGGACGTGGCGCGGCCACTCTCGCTCGTGTCGCGAGGCTGCTTCGACGGCGCGCTTCCCGCCCCTGAAGGCACCATCCGCGCGCCCGAGCCCGCCGGAGGTTTCCGCTCCTGGCCCGTGGTGCCCTTGCCCGCCTTCTCGGTGGGCCCGGTGCGGTCGCCTGTGCGCACCGCGGGCTTGTCCGGCGAGAAGGTCTGCGCCGTGACGCTGGGCGCGGATGTCCTGGAGTTCTACGCGCTCACCGTGGACCCACTGCGGCGGGAAGTGACCTTCACCACCTCTCGCCCGCGCGCGGACTACGTCGCGGAAGCGGCGGCCACGGAGGCCTCGCGCGAGGTGCACGTGGTGGAGCTCAGCCGCGAGCCGCTGGGCGATTGGCCCCTGCTGGCCGCGCGGATGACGCAGGGCGGAGCGGAGCTCACGGGCCCCTTCGTCCTTGGCTCGCGCGAGCCCTTCTCGCGAGTGTCCGTGCGGCTCGCCGAGGCACAAGGGCTTCAGCCGCTCGAGACGGCCGCAAACCTGCCGCCGCGGACCTTCGCGCTGGACGCAGTGGAGGTGGCCGAGGGGCTGGGTGTCCGCCCGCTGGTGGTGGAGGCTGCTGGGCGCTGGGACTCGCCGAGCAGCCTGGGCCGCCTGGGGCCGGATGTCTGGGGGCGCTTCACCGCGACGCTGGACGCAAAGGGCGGGGCCCTGGTGCTGCGGCGCCCCCGCGTCCGGTCGCCAGAAGGCTCTGCCACCAGCCATTGTGCCGCGCCCGATGGCTCCTTCCGCGAGGAGGCTTGTTACGGCCTGCATGTGCGGCGTGAGCCGGATGGCAGCGTCTCAATCAGCGGCGCCGTGTACCGGGACCTGCCAGAAGGAGGGCGGCTTCACCTGGAGCCGCTGGGGCCGGACGGGCAGAAGCTGGTGAGCGGCTGTGGCGTAGGGCTGAGCTTCCCCTCCACCAGCAGGGGCCTGACGACGCAGCACCGCGTGCCCTGGCGCTCGCTGGCGCAGTCGCTGCCTGCCTGCCATGCGGCGCTGTCCACCGCGCGCGACTTCACGCTGGGCCTGTTCGAGGAGGGCCGCCAGCCCGAGTGCCCCACGGCCTGTGCCTTCGTCACGGAGACGGCCTCTCGCCGCACCGTGTGTGAGTGTCAGCCCACGCCGCTGGGTGAGGGCGTGGCCATGCCGGCGCGAGGCGCTCCCTCGCGTGAGCCCCCGCCTGAGGAGCGGGAGCTGGAGCCGGAAGACCCCCGTTAGCGTTGCCTGGACAGGGGCGGGGGTGCTGCGCTCTCCTCTGGCGCACATGCGCCCGTCTCCCACCGAGTTCGACCGTCAGTACACCGAACAGCGCCGCTCCATCGAGCTGGCCCGCCGCTACCTGGAAAAGGAGGGCGTCTCGCGGATGTACGACGCCCTCTCCAAGGAAGTGGAGCGGGGCCGGTTGTCCGTGCAGGACGCAAGTGGCGCCATCCGCTTCGGATTGCTGGCCGTCATCGAACGCGTCGCGGAGCGCGTGGGCCACACGCACTACGTCGACATGTTGAAGGACGAGGAGATGCTGAATGCGCTTCGCTCCTCGCTGGACGACATCTGCCGGCGCAAGGGCGTGGACACCTTCGAGTTCCGCCAGCAGTGGGCTCACACCAACCTCCAGGCCGTGCTGCGTGACTGGCACCTGGTAGTGCACGAGGAGCGGGGCCGGCAGCGCTACGAGGTGGCGGCGGACCTGGCCCGGCGCCTGGTGAAGGAGACGCCGGGAACGGTGCTGGCGGAGACGCTGAAGTTGCCCGCGGACGCGTTCGTGTTGCTCGTGTCGCCCGAGGCGGGGCTCGTGGGCCTCGGTCCAGAGGGTGCGCCCGCGCCCGTCACCGAAATCTACGCGGTGGAGTCGCCCGCGCCCGAGGGCAAGGCGTGGTTCCTGTGGCTCAGCATGCGGGACGCGGGGAACCGCGCGGCCCGGGCGCTCATCAACGTCTACCTGCAGGACGGGAAGACGCTGGATGACGCCATCGCCTTCACCCGGGAGCAGGGCGGCCCTCAGCAGGACGCGGGCTGGGAGGACTGCTGCCGACTGCTCGCGGGCGTGGCGCGGCACCTGGCCGAGGGTGGGCCCGTGCGCGAGGTCTGGTACGACGCCACGGCGCGCGAGCTCCACGAGAAGCTGGCGGCGACGCCGAAGTCGGCGAAGGCGGACCGGGAGAAGCTGCGCGAGCGCCTGCGCGCCGTCAGCCCGGGACGCACCCTGGTGCTGGAGGAGCCCTCGCGCTGAGGGCTCCCGCGGCGTCCGGGGCCTTCGCGCCTACTCCGCGCGAGGGGCCGGACGCTGCATCACCGACACGGGCAGCGGAGCCGGGTGCGCGTCGCGCGCGGTGTGCTCGCGCTGCTTCGGGTCCGGGCGCTCCACCACGCGGGCGACCAGGTCGTAGTCGTGGGCTTCCGTCACCTCCACGGTGACAATCTCCCCCGGGTACGCCAGTCCGTCGTTGATGTAGACCATGCCGTCGATGTCCGGCGCCTGACCCTGGTGGCGGCCCACCAGCAGGTGCTCCGTCTCCGGCGCGGGGCCTTCCACGAGCACCTCCAGGCGCTTGCCCACGAGCTTCTTGTTCTGCTCGCGGTTGATGCGCTTCTGGATGGCCATGACCTCGCGCCAGCGGCGCTCGATGATTTTCTGCGGCACCTTGTCCGGCAGGTCGTAGGCGGCGGTGCCCTCTTCGTCGGAGTACTGGAAGACGCCCAGGCGCTCGAAGCGCTGCGTCTTCACGAACTCCTTCAGCATCTCGAAGTCCTCTTCCGTCTCGCCCGGCAGGCCGACGATGAGCGAGGTGCGCATCACCAGGCCGGGCACGCGCTCCCGCAGCTTGGTCAGCAGGCCCTTGAGGAACTCCGAGTTGCGGCCGCGCTTCATGGACAGCAGCAGCTTGTCGCTGACGTGCTGCACGGGCATGTCCAGGTAGCGGGCAATCTTCGGCTCCGAGGCCATCACCTCGATGAGCTCGTCCGGGAAGATGCGCGGGTAGGCGTAGTGGAGGCGAATCCACTTCACGTCCACCTGCACCAGCGCCTTGAGCAAATCATGCAGCTTCGGCCGGCCCGGCAGGTCATGCCCGTAGGCCGTCAAATCCTGCGCGACGAGGTTCAGCTCCTGCACGCCGCTGTCCGCCAACTGCTTCGCCTCGGCGACAATGTCGTCGATGGGCCGCGAGCGCTGCCCGCCGCGCAGGGTGGGGATGATGCAGAAGGCGCAGGCGTTGTCGCAGCCCTCGGAAATCTTGAGGTACGCCGTGTACTTCGGCATCGAGTTGATGCGCGGCGTATTGGCGTCGTGGATGTAGTCCGGATCCGGAATCACCTGACGCGGCGAGGCCTCGGCGGCCAGCAGGTCACCAATCTGGGCGTAGGCGCTGGTGCCCAGGAAGTGGTCGACCTCCGGCATCTCCTTCGACAGCTCCTCGCCGTAGCGCTGGGACAAGCAGCCCGTCACCACCAGCGTCTTGCAGGCGCCGGACTTCTTCAGCTCGGCCATCTCCAGGATGGAGTCCACCGACTCCTGCTTGGCGGGACCGATGAAGGCGCACGTGTTGACGACGATGACCTGGGCGTCGGACGCCTCTTGCACCAGCGTGTAGCCGCGGTGGCGCAGCGTGCCCAGCATCACCTCGGAGTCCACCCGGTTCTTCGGGCAGCCGAGGGTCATCATGTACAGGCTCTTGGGGGTGGTGGTTTCCACTGCGTCTACCGCTTTCCGAGTTCGGTTCGCGAGAAGTGGGTCCCACTCCAGGCGAAGTTGATGGACGTGCCGTTCGAGTAACGGATGGACAGCACGCCCTCTTCTTCCAGTTCCACCGACGACGTGCGCCCCAGCGCGCAGGTAGCGGCCGGCCACTCGAGCACCCGGCGCGCTGTCTTCCCGGTCACCAGGTAGAGGCCCAACCGCAGCTCGTCATCGGCGTCACATTGACCGGCGACGGCATACGGATTCTTCCCGGTCACGACCGTGACGATGCGTCCGCCGTCCTCCAGGGTGAGCGTATCCGGCACGTTCAGGTCCACGGACGAGGGAACGACGGCGTCCGGCGCCACCAGGCCGCGCAGCGAGGCAGGCGTCAGCTCGTCGTCCGCCTGGGCCCAGGCCGGGTAGCTCATGTAGTCCCAGCCCAGCAGTCCGTCCTCCCTGGGCTCGAGCGAGGTGACGTTCTCCGGCAGCTTCAGCTTGAGGCCCTTGCGAGGCTCGTCCGGCAGGCGCAGCGCGTCACCCACCATGGTGCCGCTCTGGCAGTTGGAGATGGACGTGGCCTTGCCGTCCGCGCTGTCCCGGTCCTCGTAGGTGAGGCACAGGTCCATCACCAGCGGGTCCACGGCGGGAAAGCGGGGGAAGGCGCGCATCGGCACCGACGCCATCAGCAGCAGCGTGTTGCCCTGGCGCTGCACGGCGGCCGTCACCAGGTCCTGCGCGAACTGCGGCGTGCCGCTCTCCGCCCCGGACGCGCGCTTGCCATCGAAGGCGAAGCGCCACGTGTAGCCGCTGGCGGTGGGGCCGGTGCCCGGGAAGTAGAGGGACAGGGTGAGCAGGTCCCCGGCCTGGAGCTGGTCGTCGGTGGCTTCCACGCCGACGTACAGCGTGTCCTTGCGCGCGCCCACCTTGGCGGTGAACGAGGCGGTGGCACCCTCCACGGCGACGGGCTTGAGCACCATCGGCGACGCGAAGGCCTTGAGCCCACCCTGGATGCGCGGGGGCTTGGCGAGGGAGGGAACCGGCTTGGAAGGACGGTCCGCCTGGGCGGACGCCACGCCCGGGGCGCAGAACAGGAGGCAGAAGGACAGGGCGGCAGCGCGCATGGGCCTCTTCAATCGCGGAAGTTGGTGAACTGCATGTCCAGCTTCAGCCGGTCCTGCTCCTTGCGGAACAGGGCGATGGCCGCCTGGAGGTCATCCCGGTTCTTGCCGGTGACGCGAAGCTGGTCGGCCTGGATGGAGCCCTGGACCTTCATCTTCGAGTCCTTCAGCAGCTTCACCAGCTCCTTGGACTTCTCCACCGGGATGCCCTGCTGGAGCTTGATGGTCTGCTTCACGTTGTGAAGGCCCGTCTTCTCGATGTCGCCGTACTCCAGGGTGAACAGGCTGATGTTCCGCTTGGCCAGCTTCGTCAGGAGGACTTCCTTGGCGGCCTGGACGCGGTCTTCGCTGTTGGCCTTCACGGTGATGGCGGTATGGTCCGGGGCCAGCACCACGTCGGCATGGGCGCCCTGGAAGTCGTACCGCGTGCTGAGCTCCTTCTTGGTCTGGTTGACCGCGTTGTCGAGCTCAGCGAGGTCGATTTTCGAGACGACGTCGAAGGATGGCATGGGCAGCGGCCCTTACCATACCTACACCCGGACGACCAAGGGCACCACCAGGGTACGCTTGGACGTGTACGCCTTGAAGGCCCGGCGTACGACCCGGGTGAGTTCCTCTCTCACCAGGGCGTCATCGCCCCGGAGGGCGGGGGACAGTTCCTCGAAGAGCGCTCGCGCTTCCTGGGCCACCCGGGGGAGCTGTGCCTGTTCGTCCACGGACAGCCCCTGTCCGGACAACTGGGGCCCCGCCACCAGCTTCAGGGAGTCCCGCTGGATGACCACCACCGCGGCCACCAAGCCCGTCTCCGACAGCCGGATGCGCTCCTGGAGCGTGTCGGACGTCACCAGGCCGGGGCCGAACCGGTCCTTGAGGATGCGTCCGGACGGGACGCTGCCGGTGAAGCGCCCCCGGCCTTCCTCGAAGGTGACGACGTCGCCGTCCTGCGCCAGCAGGCACTGGGCGGGCTCCAAGCCGGACTCGCGCGCGGTGAGCAGGTGCTTGTGCAGGTGGCGGCCCTCGCCGTGGACGGGGATGAAGTGGGCCGGGCGCACCAGGTCCAGCACGCGCCGCTGCTGGGGCTGGCTGGCGTGGCCGGAGACGTGGATGCCCGGCTCCACCTGGGCGTAGGCGACCTTGGCCCCGCGCCACTGGAGCGCGTCGATGAGGGCCCCCACGGAGCGCTCGTTGCCGGGGATGGCCCGCGAGCTGAGCACCACCAGGTCGCCGGGATTCAGCCTCACGGGGCCGTCCCCCGACGCGAGCTGGGACAGCCCGGCCCGGGGCTCGCCCTGGGCGCCGGTGGTCAGCACCAGCACCCGCTGCGCGGGCAGCGCCGGCACCGTGTCCACGTGGACGAAGAGCGAGTCGGGCACGTCCAGGTAGCCCATCTCCCGCGCCATCTCCACGTTGCGCAGCATGCTGCGGCCCTGCAGGGCGACCTTGCGCCCCAGCCGCTCCGCCAGCGCCAGCAGGTGCCGCACCCGGTGGAGGTTGGAGGAGAAGAGGGCGACGATGATGCGGCCGGTGGCGCCCTGGAAGAGGCGCTCGAAGGTCTGCTCCACCACGCGCTCGCTGCCCGTCTCCTCCGTCACCTCGGAGTTGGTGGAGTCGGAGAGGAGGCACAGCACGCCTTCCTCGCCGGCCTCGCCCCAGCGCTCCAGGTCCGTGCGCAGCCCGTCGATGGGGTCCGGGTCCAGCTTGAAGTCGCCGGTGTGGATGAGGGTGCCTTCGGGCGTGCGCAGGATGTAGCCCACCGCGTC
This sequence comes from Myxococcus sp. AB056, assembly GCF_006547365.1. NCBI lineage: Bacteria > Pseudomonadati > Myxococcota > Myxococcia > Myxococcales > Myxococcaceae > Myxococcus > Myxococcus sp. AB056. The sequence goes on from NZ_VHLB01000116.1 coordinate 20,566, forward strand.
CGGCACGGTGTGCGTGACGCGGCTGGCCTCCACGCGGAAGGCCGTGCCCACGGGGAAGGGCTCGCGCGGCTCGATTTCGCGCAGGTCCGCCTCGATGCCCAGCTCCTCCAGCCGGTGGCGCGCCATGGCCAGCGTGAAGCGCGTGCCGTAGACGGGGACGGGCACCTCGTTGAGCAGGTAGGGCAGGGCGCCCAGGTGGTCTTCGTGGCCATGGGTGAGCAGCACGCCCTTGAGCTGCGCGGCGTTCTGCTTCAGGTGGCTGAAGTCCGGAATGATGATGTCCACGCCGGGCATCCCCGCGGAGGGGAACATCAGCCCGGCGTCGATGAGCAGCATCTCCCCACGGCAGGCGATGACCATGGAGTTGAGGCCGATTTCGCCCAGGCCGCCCAGGGGAATGACGTGAAGCATTGGGTGAAGTCTAGCGGTGGAAAGTGACGGAAGCCCCCGAGAATGGGCGTGAGCCGCGTCCGCCTGTCTGGCGGCCCTCGGGGTGACTTCATCGGATGTGGATGGAACGCTCCCAGGCGTTATCGCGTTCCGGCTTGAGGATGTGTGTGGAGGGGCGTGATTTCGGTGGATGTGGGCCCTGGCTGTGGCTCAGCGCCGCCGGCGCCGGAGGTCCTGGAGCCAGTTGCGGACGGAGCTGGCCTCCAGGGCGTAGGTGGGCTCCTCGGCTGCGTAGAAGTGCAGGGCCTGGTTGGCCAGCCCCCGGGCGCGGGGCCCGTCCTGCTTCACCAGCGTTTGGGCCAGGGCGAAGCGGGTGCTCGCGAGGTCCTCGGCCGGGCCCGGATGGGCGGTACGAAGCGCCAAGGCGCGCTCCAGCGTGGCGCGGGCCTCGTGGCTCTTGCCCAGGGCGTGCAGGGCCAGGCCCAGCGTGGTGAGCGGGCCGGCCGTGTCCAGGTGGTCCTTCTGAAAGGCCTCGTAGGCCGCGATGCTCCGGCGGGCGTAGTCCATTGCGTCGCGCGGCTTTCCCTCGCGCAGGGCCAGCGCGCCGAGCAGGGCCAGGTCGGTGGCGGTCTCCGGATGCTCGGGGCCGTAGGCCTTCAGGTCCACCGCGAGCGCGCGCTCGCGCAGGGGGCGGGCCTCTGCGTTGCGGCCGAGCGCTTCCAGGGCCTCCGCCAGGTTGTTGAGCGGATAGCTCAGCGTGGCGCTGTCGTGTCCCAGCGACTGCTCCTCCAGGTGGATGGCGCGCTGGAGGTAGGGGAGGGCCTCCTCGAAGCGGCGGACGATGACCAGGTGGTAGCCCATGGCGTTGGCCGCCATGGCCGTCTGAGGGTGGTCCGGACCGAGCACGCGCTCCGTGGTCTCCAGCACGCGGTGCAGCAGGCCCATGGCGCGCTCCGTCTCGGGCGTGCGGGACAGGGCCGCGGCCTGGTTGCGGAGCGACTCCAACGTGAGCAGGTGCTCGGGGCCCACCTCCTGCTCGCGCAGCGCCGCGGAGCGGCCAAAGGCCTCCACTGCCTGGGCGTACTGGCCTCGGAGGAAGGCGTTGCGGCCCAGGCTCGTCTGGAGCAAGGCCTCCAATTCGGAGGCACCGCCCGCGCGCTGGATGGACGCGCGTGCCTGCTCCACCGTCCAGGACTCCAGGGTGGGGTCGGAGGCGACGGCGGTCACCAACCGCGCCGACGCGCGCGCCGCCAGGTGGTCATGGCGGTGCGCCTGCGCGGTGAAGAGGGATTCCCGCAGGGCCGCGGCGGCGCGAGCGTCATCCCCCGCGACGAGCCCGAGCCGGCCCTCCAGCTCCAGCGCCTCCGCCAGCACCGGCCCGTAGCCGAGCTGCCGCGCCTCGGACAGCACCGCCTTCGCTTCTTCCTGCGCCTGGGGGTAGCGGCCGGCGTCCACCAGGGCCGTGGCCCGGTCCACCCGGGCGCGCAGGGCCTCCACCTGCTGCCGCTGCCCCTCGGGTTCCGACAGGCCCCGCCAGAGCGCGTCCACGTCCGCGCAGGCGGAGATGGGAGGCAGTCGCTGGGCCGCGTCCGGTGCGGCGTTCAGCGCCTCCGCATCCGTCTGCGCGAGCACGCCTGTCAAGGCCACCAGGGCCGAGTGGCGCCGGTCCAGGCACGCCATGCGCAGCGCGAGCACGTGGTCCGACTGGTGGCCCTGAACCCGGGTGGCCTCGCAGGCCTCGCGGTGCATGCGCGTCCAATCGTGCGCGAAGCCATCCAGGGTCGTCGCCACGCGTTCGAAGGCGGCGGAGGCGTGGACCTTGCCCGTGGCGGCGAAGGCCTTCTGGATTTCCGCCCGGCGTGCCGTGTCCCAGACGCCGGTGAGCCGGGACTCGGCATCCGGACACGGGCCGTCCCGCTGCGAGCCCACCAGCAGCCAGGTGACGGCGACCACGCTGTTGAGCAGCATGGACGCTGCGGCCACCGCGCCACGGCGGCGCCAGGCCGCCAGCGGGTCCGCGCCCAGTGCATCCAGCAGCACGCCCATGGACGGGAAGCGCGCTTCGGGAGCCGGGGACAGGCCCCGCGTCACGGCGCGCAGCACCCACGTGGGGACGCGGCTGCCCCGAGGTGGCGGGCGCACGCGGCCGGCGCGGGCTTCCTCCAAGTAGTCATCCGGGCGCTTGCCGTTGAAGGGAAGCTGTCCGTAGAGGGCTTCGTAGAGGGACGCGCAGAAGCTGAACTGGTCCCCGCGCGCGTCGATGCGCCCATCTTCGTGCTGCTCGGGCGGCATGTACGCGGGCGTGCCCATGACGAGCCCGGCCTCGGTGAGCGCCGTCTGGAGCAGGTCTTCCGGGGCGAGGCGCGGCAGCGCGGGCGTGGTGCCCCGGCCCGCCTCGGCCGCGTCGAGGTCCGCGGTGGTGCGGGCCAGCCCGAAGTCCGTCACCTGCGCCCGGCCCTCCTTGCTGACCAGCACGTTGGCGGGCTTGAAGTCCCGGTGGACCAGACCCGCGGCATGTGCGGCGGCGAGCCCTCGGCCCGCCTGGCGGAAGATGTCGAGCACCTCTCGCCAGGTGCGGTGCTCGGCGCGGAGCCAGTGGCGCAGGGACAGGCCGTCCACCCGCTCCATGGCGATGAAGACGCGCCCCGCGAACGTGCCCGCGTCGTAGACGGAGACCACGTTCGGGTGAGACAGCCGCGCCATCGCCTGGGCTTCGCGAAGCAGCCGGGACGAGCCGTCCGAGCGCGCCGCCGGGTTGGCGTCCGGGTGCAGCAGCTTGATGGCCACGCGCCGGTGCAGCTCCGGGTCATAGGCACTGTAGACAGCGCCCATGCCACCCGCGCC
>NZ_VHLB01000117.1:0-23412 GCF_006547365.1 Myxococcus sp. AB056
GCACGCGCGACTGGACGCCGGTAGGCCCCGTGCGCCTCAATCCCACTCCCAACCTCACCCCGCTTCCGCAGGAGGTGCGGTCCGTCGGCTGAACCCTCTCACGCGACAACTACCTTGACGCTCACCGTGAGGGGATGCGCGCCTACTATGCTCGAGGCATGGCTTTCGAGAGGACCATGATCGCCATGCTGAAGGAGGACGCGGCGTTGCCTCGCGCGCACCGGCGCTGGCTCGGCGACTTCGAGCAGCCGCGCATCGAGACGCATGTCGGAGTCTCGAAGGTGGACCTTCGTTATGCGGACGTGCTCGTCATCGAAGCGAAGCCCACTCCGGGGCAGCCACCTCGGGTGGAGACGTTCAGCTTCAAGAGTCGAAACTTGGCCGTTCTGGACGAAGATGCGCTGCCTGTGCAGGTGAGAACGGACGCCAGTAACGCCATGAAGTACTACGGCGGAACGCTCAAGATTCTTCGGGACGGCATGCGACAGCAGGCGGATGTGAAGCGAGTGCGTCTCGTGTACGAGGGCAAGGAGCTTCTGCCCACAGATGGCAACATGCTAATAGATGCGGTGAAGGACGCGCAGATTCGGAACAAGGGCGTGGAGGTACTGTTTCAATGAAAATGACGACGCTGACGCTCCATGATTTGAACAAGGTGGATTGCCTGCGCTTCTTGTTCGATGGGGCTTTCAATTCTGGGAATGGCGTCGAGTCCGAACTGGCCCCGTTTTTTGATGCTCTTGAGAAACATGCTGGCGGCTGGATGCCAACTTTCGTCAAGACGAGCAGGAGGCGGAAATACTCCCGAGATGCTGTGTGGCGAGCGATTGAGGAGCGGCGCGATGATCACGGATCGAGCATCGGGCTGTTCCGCTCAGAAAATCCCGGCGTTTCGCTGGCGCTCACGCTTGGCCTTACACAGGAGGAGCCCGATTTGCGTGTCAGGCTCAGCGTGCAGCCGCTCTCTTTCTTTTCGGAGGAGAAGGCCTGTCTCGGCATTGTAGAAATTGCCCGAGCCTGGGCTTCCCGATATCCCGCTCATCATGCATCAGCGCACAGTTCGGCTGACCGGCAGCTCACGGATTCTCCCGCCTTCGGTCGTGACGATGAAACTTGGAAGCGGGAAGGGTTCGACAAGATTTATGAGTTGTACTGGCTGAACATCTTCGGTCCGAAGCTAGTGGAGTCTGTCGGTCGAGAGCGGATGCTCGCGACGCCTGCGCACCTCGTGGAGGAGCTCCCGAACGGCTCCGTCCTCCTGGTACTGAGGCCCACCGCCGCCGACTTCGACAGTGAGGATGCGCGTGTCGCGCAGGCCCGCGCCCATGTCCACCTGCGCCCGGACCTCGACTTCGACACGGTGCTGAGCACACTGAGGGAGCGTAGCGCCACACTCGCCCCTGTCGAGCCCCGCTTCCACCCGGACGTGGCGCCGTTTCTCTCACGGCTGCCGGACGAGTTCGCCATCAGCGAGCGGCAACGGAAGATTGCCGAGCTCAACGCCTTCCGGCCGCCGGTGCCCGAGGAGTGGCTCCCAGTCGCCCATCCCCCGGACGTGGCGAATCCGGAGCGCGTCCTCGAATCCTACGGAGACCTGTCGGAAGGTCTCGTGGCAGCACTGCACACCAAGGTGCCCTCCATCATGGGCGAGACGGCCGAGTCCCTCACGGACCTGGACTTCTACTTCTGGAGGGAGAACTTCCCGGAGCGGTACACGCGCGAACTCATCGACAGTCACACAACTCCGGCGCTGGGGGCCTACCTGGGGGAGGTGCTCGTGCGGCGGTTAGGCGGGACGTGGGTGCTACGGGCGAAGATGGAGGAGTCCCAGGTGCGCGTTGGGAAGCGCCTCTGGCTGCCCTTCCTCCGTGCGCGCCGGTACATGCAGTCGCGCGAGTCGCTGTTGGAGTACTCGCTCACCCAGTTCTTCAAGGAGGCGGAGCGGTACCGGCCCTGACTTGGTGTTGGTGCTCCTCGCGCGCTTGGCGGTTTGGCGGGCGCGCAGTTCGCGGCGCAGTCGGCGGGCGGTGAGGGCGATGGCACAAGTAGCCTGTCATCTACCAAATTTGATCTATGCCTCATGGGGACCTCGTAGAGTCTATGAGGTCGCTGCCAAAATTTTGTGGGGACAGGAAGTGCAGTCCGCTATCTGCTTCGGACCTGTCTCTCTTCCTCTCGCTTGCTCTCGTGTTCGGCCCTTTGTCGGAATCGTTGGGCTGCGTGGCGTGCCCAGTCAGCCACCGCTGGTTCAAGTGTCTCCTTGGCAAGAGCATTGAGTTGTTCGGCGATGCCTTGCCAGTGAGCAGACTCAGGCCCCCACCAACCTCCCTGGAACCAAGCTAGGAAGTACTCGTCGCTAAGTTCGGCTTGGGCTGTATTGGCGGCAAGAAGCTTTTCGCTGAGAGATCCTGGAGCAAGAGTCTTCGCCACGAGCCTCGCGACGAGGAGGGCACGAGATGCGGGCGCGGCTGCAACCCAAGTTAGGATTTCTTGATGAGGGAGCCGCTCAAGTTCTCCACTGGGGAATCCATACGTTATCCTGATGGCGGTCTCCGGCGTTTCTAGTTTAAGCCTTAGTTCTTCCCAGACTTTCTTGGGGTTGGATTCAATGCAGGCTGAGAAGACTCCGGCGACTCGGCTGTGCTCAAGGAACCATCCCTGTTCGTCATGCTCTGCGTGTGCGTTGAGGATAGTCCGGGCAATGAAGTGGGTGTGAGAAGGGACGAGCTTGCTTGCGAGGCTCATCCAGTGATACTCGCTCCTGCTAGAGTTTTTGAGAAGGCTTGTGTCGCTGAGCAGTTCGAGAACAAGCCCCTCAAATGAGGCCCACTCGTCGGGGCTCTGCTTGAGGCGGAATTCAAGAAGCACGATGGCAGATGAACGGTACTCCGGGCGGGAAACTAGCACTTGTGACAGGCGCTCGAACGCCGCATGAGAGATATTCGAGGTCCATCCACCAAAAACCAGTTGTCCAGCAATGGGAATAGGGAGGCGCCCGGACTCGGCGAGAGTCGCTAGTCGCTCCGCTCCATGATCGGTTGGGGTACACAGCCTGGAGAGTTCGGCTATGAGTCTGATGTCTTCCGGAGTCTCCTGTCGAAGGTTGTTGAGAAGATTGTCTGCCCAGTCGAGGCCGCGACTTTGTGTGACCCTGTGAATGTAGCCTGCGGTTATTCGGATGTCTGGGCCATGGCTGCTAAAGGCAAGAAGGCGCGGTAGTAAATCTAGGCTTGTGTCGATGCCGGCGACAACTTCACCAAGACGCCAAGCCTGCGTAGCGTTACCGGATGTGAGCCATGCCCACTCGGATTCTAGCAGTTCGGGAGAAGCGACCAATGCTCTCGCGAACGGGTCCAACTGGGCTACGTCGAACTGGTAGTCTCGCATGCTGACCATCTCCCGAAGTTGGCCTGCCGGTGTTCGATCAGCTAGCTCTTCATAAAACGACTCAAGCCAATGCACGTCTTCTGTAGGTAGTTCTCTCCAGTGCTGGGTTTCAAGATTCAGTATGTCGCGCAATTCTTCTCTAAATACTGACTGCGTCTCGGGGTGGCTCTTGATGATGATTTGGTATAGATTTGAAATGCGGTCGCGTAACCATCGGTTGCGCAATAGGTGGCGCAACTCCCTGCCCGCCTTGACGAGTGGATCCTGGAGGGCTTGCCGCCCCTCAGATGCAACTCTGTCAAGCCTGTCAAATGCGCCATTGATTGCGTCGAGCGCCTCTTGATGGGTTCTCGGACGCCATTCGGGCTCTCGCGCAGAGTCCGTTCTTGAGGGCGGATCCATTCGTGTAGATCGTCTTGCTCCCGTCGATGAAAGTGCCTCAATGATAAGTCCTCTATATGAGTCCTCGGTTCGTGTCAGAAGAATGTCGACAGCTTTAAGACGGTCTTTAAAGGGCGTTTCAGTGCCGCCGAGGAAAAGTTGAAATCGTTCGCGGAACGCATTGGCGGCATTGTTGCTCCGGGATTCGTTCTCAGCGTCGGCCAAGAAGGCGAGAGCGATGGTCGCATCGGTGAATGTCGATGCGCTCCATGCTAGATTGGCTAGCGAATGCACTAGGGTGCGCTGCGCTTTGCCTGTGATGTCCAGTCGTTGTGCTCGCGTAGCGCGTTCAAGTGCACTTCGGATCTGCGCTGCCGCAGTAATTGGGTCTGAGCGCGAGATTACCGCCCAGAACTCAACATCCTGCTCGTTTGCGAAGCGTTCTATGGATGTGTAGAGGCGAAGTTGGTTCTGCGCGAATTTGCGAGCTGGTGGACATGTGATTGCCGCTTTAAGTCGCTCGTTGTAAGCTCTTTGTGCCTCTGTATTTGGCAGATTTGCAGCGAGCTGTTCCAGTTGCTCGTGGTTGGTTTCCCATGCTTCGATGGCAAGGTATACTCCCAGTGGGGCTGGAGAAATATAACGCAGGTCGCCCGCTTTGGGAACAATGCCCATTTGTTCGTCGAACTCGCGAACTGAAATACGAACATCGTTCCAGTTGAGCCCAAATCGCTCGGCGATTGCCTTGCCTTCTTCTGCTTTTGGCCCATCCCAGCCAACACTCGTGAGAACTGCGACGACATGCAGGCTTCTCCGGCCTTGCATTGGTCCAAGAAGTGCGTCCATTAGCGACTTGATTTGGTGGTTCCGGAGAAGGTCGCGTACGTTCATTCCTGGGTTGTTGGTAAGCGCAACACCGGTGAGGCGGGCGAGCTTGATGTATCCATCCGAGAAGGCTGCAATGAAATCGTGCTGTTCGTAAGGCATCTCCGGGTGCCATTCGCGAACGGCTTTCAGCATTGCATCTCGATCTAGCGGCTTAAGCTCTATCTCGGTTATGTGTGTGGTAACTGGAGGCCTAGCATGCCCGATGGTTAGGAGTCGAATGCGTCCGTTGGAACGATGTGCGGCTGCTCCCCATGTGTCCAAATGATTGGGCGGAGCCTCATCGACAACTAGGGTTAAATATGCATGGTTAGCTGCGACTCGCTCGATTAGCTCAAGAACGTGGGCTTGAGAGGGGTCGGGAACGTAAAGGACGTTGTTCGACCACGAAGCGGAACTGCATGCCTCCAACGCCAATCGCGTCTTTCCGACGCCAGGCCTGCCGTAAATGTGGATGTGCACGGTTTCGCTGGAGCTTCCGAGGGCATCATGAAGCTGCGCGACAGCGGCCTGTTGCGACTCACTTGGGGACCAACCTGCAGGATGTCTGATATCCGCTTTCCAGTTGGATAAGGTCCAGAACCCCTTTAGCCCCAGAAATGTCCCTGCAATTGCTGGATGTTGGTCGAGCCAGTTGGATAGTGACTCACTTGTTAATACGTGAATATGGTCTGTAGGCAGCCGCAGCCTCTTTGCCTCGCTCTGAAGAACCAACAGTCGTGCACGCTGTCCCGCCACTCCGTTTACTGAGCCACTCGCTACGAGAACGAAGCGACCACCATTTGCCAGAGTGGACGATGGGACCGGCTTCGCCACTTCGCCTCTCAGGCGAGAAGGTTCTCCGCTTTTCCCTGCCTTGAACTGCCAGCATGTTTCCCTAGATCCAAGCCATGCGGATGCGATGGGTACTTGTGGAGACCATCCATCACAACCAGCGTCGGCAGCTTTTTCTTCGGAGTTGATGTTGATCAGACTGATGTCCGCGGACCTGAGTACAGCCTCGGCGGTAATGAGCTCTTTCATCACCGCAGTAAGGTCCTTATCGTTCAGTGCTCTGAGCGCCTCGTAGGGTACTGACCAGGGATATGAAGGTGATTCGGTAGCGACGGAGGTGATTTCGGATGTTGCGCGTATCTGCTGGACCTTTTTTTGTCCTGCGGGTCGTTTCTTGGCTTTGGTCTTTACTGATGTGCGGGGGCTCCGCCCTCCTTTATTCTTTGTTGCCACCAAACGTTCTCCTTGCTGAGCATTGATTCCGCTAGGTTCGTGCCGGGATCCGGGGGCCTGGAGACGAGCGCTTATTGGCGGGCTGCCCGCCATGGCACCAGGTGCCTCTGCATGCGAGGGCGGCGGCCTACGCTGCTTCCCAGAAGGTGATGGCGTGCAGGTGGACAAGGACCTCGTTGCCCGGCCATCCGAGTAGAAGGTCAAACGGACCCACGGCGAGAAGCGGTAGGTGAAGCACCGTTCCGTCACGAAGCACGAGGACGAGTGGCTTACCGATATAGGGAAGGAAGGGGCGTGGATCCGCGACGGGCCTGCGCGCAGGTGCGGCCTTCGCTCGATGTCCTCCCTTGGCGAGTTCAGGGAGATGGACGTGAGCCATTCCCATGGTGCGCCAGGCCGAATGCTTCGTGAGCAGTAGCAGCTCCAGCTTTTCGATTCTCCCGTTGAGTCCGAATCGGAACGCCAGAGGGCGAGTCTCCTTGATGTTGTCGACGAGCGCCCGGTCCCGCATGAGGCCGACCACAGCCGCCTGAGAGTCGATGAGGTGCTGAACGAAGGTGTCGATGGCCGCGGGCGAGACCTCTTCTCGGGCCGTTCGGATGTCGAGCCGTCGGCGCTCCTTCCAGACAGCGGTCGCCGTCTGCTTCTGGAAGTCCCGCATCAGAGCCATCAACCGGAACGCATCGGGCGGCCACGTCGCGGCGGCCTCACGTGTTTTTCCCCGGCGATGGAGTCGACGCATGGGTAGCAAGCCCTCCGGAGGCGGCCGGGGCTCAGGCTGAATCGCATACGCCGCCTTGAAGGTTTCTGGAACGTGGCCATGACGCCAGTCCGCGGGGCGTGGGGTTCCGCGAATGTCACCGAGTCCTTGGGCTCGAGCGAATGCCACCACGTGCTTGAGAAGTAGCGGGCCGTGGTCCGGAAGGCAGCGCTTCTCGTTGCAGACGATTTCGTTCAACGTCACAGCGTCATCGCCGAGCGCGCCGACGAAGGAGAGCACTGGCTTCTCGGATCGCCCGGCGTCTGCTTCGTACAGGTAGTGGTCCACCGCACCGCGCCGCTGAAGACGCGTCACGAAGACCTGCCTGTCAGCGAGTTGGGCAATCTCCACCAGGACTTCGCCTGCAGCGAGGCGCTTCGCGATTCGAGCGAGCAGCTCCGCCTGGCCTTGTGTCTCGCGTTCGAGGGCGCGAAGCGCGCTACTCGCGTCCTCCGCTCGGGTGGCTGCTGCCTCATACCGACCGGCGAAGCCGAAGGTGATGAGGTTCAGCAGGCTGCCTTCCGCCATGGATGTCCCCTCCGTGTGCTACGAAAAAACGGTGAAGGTAGCAGTCCATGCTTCGCTCGAAAACTGCGCGGAAACCCATTCTCTTGTTGCGCACGTGAGTCAGCGCGCCTGGCGCGAGCCCTCTCGATGAAGCCCTTTCCGCCGCGACTACCTCGCGAGGGACATTGGGCCCGGCAGCTTCAGGGGCTGTCTTCCCTGACGGGCTTGGTGGTTCCGTGATGCGGCACGGGGGGCTCTGCGGAGTCTCGGGGCTCTCGGAGTCTCTCGGATGGCGCTGGAAAGGAGGTCAGGTCCGTCCACCTCTCGTGGCTGGCGAGCCCCCGTGAAACGACAGTGGAGGCAACTGATCCGAGGCTTCCGAAAGTGCCTTCACTTTGAGTACTGATTGGGAGGCCTCCCCCGGACCTTGCGCCGCCCCCTTGGGGACCAGCAAAGGAGGTAAGAGACGCAACCAGAAACCCGAGAGAGACGCCCTCCCAGAAACCTCAGAGCGGAAAGAGCGGGTCTCCGTGGGAATGTTGTTAAGCACCGCCCCAAAAGTTAACAGCACTTGTTAACCGCTCTCGGCTTCTCTCTCCCCAGAACGGGTGAAAGGGCGGTCCAGAGAGCCCAATCGGCGGCGGAGAAGAGGGGGCATCTCGCTCTGCAGGGTGGAGAGCCGAGAGGGCCCTCTTCAGCACCGCGAGCTAAAATCCCTTGGGATTCAGCGGCTTAAGCACGAAGGCCCCGCGATTTTCATCGCGAGGCCCGTGTAAAACAAAAGGGCCCTACCGGTTGGTAGGGCCCTTCGTTCAGCTCCCCGAATGAAGCCCTGCGCGAACTCGTTCTCTGCGATTCTCTGAGAGGACTCAAACTCTCTGAGGGCCGAAAAGCCGAGTGATATCCAGCGGTTTCAAAGAAGGGGCCGGGGGCCCCCTTCAATCGGGGACCGATTGAATGTCCGCAAACTACATGGTGGGGGCCCTCCCGTCCATGGTTCTGCTCCGCTCGGCGCCGGCTTCCCAGAGAGTGCGTGGCGGCGGCGGCGGTCGCGGCAGGCTTGCGGGTGAAGTATTGGGTAGGTGACGGTCGCATGGCCTCGACCCGCGCGCGGGACCAGGGACGAGCGAGGCAATGTCCTGGGGCTCCTGTGGCCAATCATGGCCCACCCGGCCGGCGTCCACGGCCTGCGAGGGCAGGCCTCCGCAGGCGGTGTCGAGCCAGGCCGTGCGCAGCAGCAGCCTTGGTACGCCCCGCTGGCGCTCCCCGTGCTTCCCCCCTTCGCCGTTAAGGCATTCGGTGGCCTCGGCCCCACACGCCTCGCTCACTCGCCTTGACGCACCCCATGCCCCAGCGACCGAATTTTGGGTAGGCACAGGGGCCCGCGTAGAGGAGTTGTCCGCTCTCCAGGAACATGCGCCCCAGCCATCCATCCGCGGACGTACCGGTGACGCTCGCGGAGAAGACGGGCTGCTTGTCCGTTCTGGAAGGCATGCCCTGTCCCCTGGACCGCATGGCGCTCACGCCCGCAGCATGCGCAGCCCGCTGCCGATGACGACGAACTCGCTGACCTCGTGAGCGAGGACTGCGATGGGAAGGGTGAAGGTCCCTGCGAGGGCCCCCACCACCAGCACGCTGATGACGAGCGCGGAGAGGACCAGGTTCTGGCGTACCACGGCACGGTTGCGCCGGGCGAGCTTCAAGGCGTACGCGAGCCGCTCCAGGTTGTCGGCCATGAGGGCCACGTCCGCCGTCTCCAGGGCGACGTCCGTACCCGCTGCACCCATGGCCACGCCGACGGTAGCCTCGGCGAGCGCCGGTGCGTCGTTGACGCCGTCACCCACCATTGCCACGTGTCCGTGCGTGCGCGTGAGCTCACGCACCCTGGCCGCCTTGTCCTCAGGCTTCAGTCCCGCGTGCACTTCGTCGATGCCCACCTCGCGTGCCAGGGCCTGGGCGGTGCGCTCGTTGTCTCCGGTGAGCATCACCACCTTCTTCACGCCCGCTGCGTGGAGGGCTGCAATGGCGGCGCGGGCATTGGGGCGGAGGCTGTCGCGGATGGCCAGCAGCCCCCACGGAGTCCTCTCATCGCCCACGAGCACCACCGTCTTGCCCTCGGCCTGGAGGCGCGTCACCTCCTCCCGGAGCGCGTCGAGACGAAGACCCAGCTTCTCCTCGAAGAGCGCGGGGCTACCGATGTACAAGGGGACGCCCTGGTAGCTCCCGGTGGCTCCGGCGCCGGTGAGCGACCGGAAGCCCTGCACTTCTCCCACGGGCACGCGTTCCTGTTCCGCACGCCGGACGATGGCCAGGGCCAATGGGTGCTGGCTGTGGCGCTCCACTCCCGCTGCCGCTGACAGCAGCCGCGCCTCCGAGTTACCCGCCTCCGTGGCCCAGGTGGGAAACAGGCGGACGTCGGTGACGTCGGGCTGTCCGCGCGTGAGCGTTCCGGTCTTGTCCAGGGCGACCACGTCCACGGTGGCGAGCAACTCGACGAAGGTGCCTCCCTTGATGAGCACGCCCTTCCTGGCAGCCGTGCCGAGAGTGGCCACGAGGGTGATGGGAATCGAAATGACGAGGGCACAGGGTGCTGCCGCCACGACGAAGACGGTGGCGCGCGCCAGCCACGTCGCCCACGCACCTCCAAGGAGGAGGGGTGGAACCACCGCGAAGAGGACACCGGCCAGCAGGACGAGGGGGCTGTAGCGCCGGCCGAAGCGCTCGATGAAGCGCTGGCTCTGGCCCTTCTTCTCCTGCGCCTCTTCCACCATGTGGATGATGCGGGAGATGGTGTTGTTGGCGTAGGTGGTCGTGGCCTTCACCTCCAGAGAGCCCTCGCCATTGATGCTGCCGGCGAAGACCGTGGCGCCCTCGCCCTTGTCCACCGGAATGCTCTCGCCCGTGACGGGGGCCTGGTTGACGCTGGAGGCGCCCGCCAGCACCACGCCGTCCGTCGCCACCGCCTCGCCTGGGCGCACGAGGAAGGTGTCGCCCACCCGCAGCTCTTCCACGGGCACTTCCACGTCCCTGCCGTCCCGGCGCACCAGGGCCACCTTGGGGGCGAGGTCCATGAGCGCTTCGATGGCACTGCGCGTCTTCTCCTCGGTGTAGCCCTCCATGGCCTCGGAGATGGAGTAGAGGAAGGCCAGCATGGCGCCCTCCATGGGCTCCCCCAGGAGGGTGGCGACCACGGCGGCCACCAGCATGAGCAGCTCGATGCCCACCTCGCGCTCGTTGAGGAGTTCCTCCAGCGCTTCCCGGCCGAAGTACCAGGCACCCGACGCGAGGGAGGCGAGGAAGATGCCCCAGGCCACGGCCGGTGGCGCCCCGGCGCGTGCTCCCAACCAGCCGGCCAGCAGCAACACGCCCGAGGCCAGCGAGGTGAGCACCTTGGGATTCTTCCAGGGGCTCACCGTACCCGTCCTTCCGCGCTGGCGCCTGGCCGGGAATCCCAGGCCCTCCAGCCGCTCCTGGACGGCGTCCGCGGAAGTCCTTCCCTCGTCCAGGGTGAGGACCACCTTGGCGGCCTTGGCGTAGACGGTGACGTCCACCACGCCGGGCGTGCCGGTGAGGCCCCGCTTCAGCTTCGCCGCGTCGTTCTCGCAATCGAGGTTCTCGACGTACAGCTCCAGTTGCTTGCCGCTCATCTGGGCACCTCCTGCTCGCTTCCGATGGCCTGGGCGAGCTGCGCCTGTGCGCTGTTCAAATCCGCCAGCGCTTCCACGTAGCCACGACGGGTCTCCAGCGTGTCCCTCCGAATGAGGAGCAGTTGGAGGATGTCCACCTTGCCAGCGGTATAGGCGGCCTGGAGAAGCTCCAGGTTCTCCTGCGCCGCCGGGAGGACTCCGCCCGCGAAGTCCCCGACTGCCGCCTGGGCCGCAGCAAGGCGCGCTGCCGCCAGCCGCGCCTCCCTTTCAACGCGGCGCCCGGCTGCTTCCAGGGCAGCCTCTGCCTGGGTGACCCGGGCGGCACTCACCCCCCGGGCGGCCTGGTTGCGGTTGAAGAGTGGCAGCTCGACACCCAGCGTCGCTTGGAGGATGTGCGCGTCCTCCTCGCGGCTGTAGCTTGCCCCCAGGCGCGGGGCCGGGAGGGCCTCGCGTGACGCAAGGCGTGCTTCCGCCCGGGACGCTTCCGCCTCCTGCCGGGCCATGCGCACCCCCGGGTGCTGCTGGAGGGCCGTGCGCACCAGCGCCTCGACGTCCACGCCCTTGTCTGGCGCTGAGGTTGCCAGCTCACCCCGAAGGTCGAGCGTGGTCTCCGCGTCCAGGGCCAGGAGTCGCTGAAGCTCACCGAGGGCTACGGCACGGTTCTGGATGGTGCGGCGGACTTCACGCCGGGCCCGACCGACTTCCACCTGTGCGGCGTTCAGCTCAATGCGCGAGGCATCACCCGCTTCGAGGCGACGCCGTGCCGTCTCCAGTGTCTGCTCGGCCAGCCGCACCGCGTCCTCCGCCAGGGTCACCAGTTGGGCGGCGGCCAGTGCCTGCCCGAACGCCTCGCGTACCTCGGCTGCCACCTCCGCCCGCCGTGTCCCGAGGCGCGCTTCCGCGGCACCCAGGGCGCCACTGGCGGCCTCCACCCGCGCTCCCCGTTGACCGCTGACCTCGATGCGCTGGGACAGCTGCACCGTGTAGTCAATGCTGCTGTTCCCGTCGCGTCGCCGGGGACCGGCGGCCACGTCTACCTCCGGATTGCTCTGAAGGAGGAGGGACGCACCGGACAGGCGTGCCCGGGCGGCCTGCACCTCCGCCTCTTCCGAACGCACGTCCGGATTGCGCTGGAGGGCCAGTTGCACGGCCTCCTCCATGGACAGGGAGCGCTGCTCGGCCGCGGCAGGGACTGCAACCAGGAGCCCCAAGCTCAGCCACACGAGCAGGGTCCGCGGCGGTGCTGCCCCGTGTGAAGCGCCAGGGTCACGCGCACTCATTGTTGTGCCTCCACCACGCGCAGCCCCCGGTCGCTGGGAATACCGGCAGCATCCTCGTTGGCCGCCTCGGTCCCCACCTTGTCCCGGCCCGTGGCCCGGGCGAACACCACGTACAGGACGGGCAGCACCAACAGCGTCAGCGCCGTGGAGGACAACACTCCGCCGATGACGACGGTGGCCAGGGGCCGCTGCACCTCGGCGCCCACCCCTGTGTTGAGGGCCATGGGAACGAAGCCCAGGGAGGCCACCGCGGCCGTCATGAGCACGGGCCGCAGCCGGGACAAGGCGGCTTCCCGCACAGCGGCCGTCAGCTCCATGCCGCTCGCCAGCAGCTGCCGCACCCGCGACACCAGCACCATGTCGCCCAGCATGGAGATGCCGGTGAGGGCGATGAAGCCCACGGCCGCCGAAATGGAGAAGGGCATGCCGCGCAGCAACAGCGCGACGACTCCGCCCACCAGGGCGAAGGGTACGCCCGTCACCAGTGGCCGGATGCTCTCCAGGAGGTTGCGGTAGGTGAGGAAGAGCAGGAAGAGGACGAGCGACAACGCCAGCGGCACCACGAGGAAGAGCCGCAGGCGGGCACGCTCCAGATTCTCGAACTGGCCGCCAAAGCGCACGTAGTAGCCCGTCGGCAGCTCCACGCTCTTCTCGATGGCGGTGCGCGCCTCGTTGACGAAGCTCCCCAGGTCCCTGCCCCGCACGTTGACCTGCACCACCACGCGGCGCTTGCCCCACTCGCGCTGGATGGTGGTGGGGCCTGACACGGTCTTGAGCGTGGCCAGCCGTCCCAGCGGCACGCGCTCACCTGACGGTGCCGCGACCAGGACGGAGGCCACCTTCGCCGCGTCCTGGTACTCCTCGTCCAGGCGCACGGCGAGGTCGAAGCGCCGCTCACCCTCTCTCACCTCGCCCACCTTTCGCGCGCCCATGGCCTCCACCACGTCCAGCACCTCGTGCGCGGGGATGCCGTAGCGCGAGATGGCGGCCCGGTCCACGGTGACCTCCAGGACGGGCTGGCCCGTCACCTGTTCAAGGGTGACGTCCGCGGCGCCGGGCAGGCCCCGCACCAGCTTCTCTATCTCCTGGGCCTTGGCCTTGAGGACGTCGAGGTCGTCGCCGAAGAGCTTGACGCCCACGTCGCTGCGCACGCCGGCAATCATCTCGTTGACCCGCATCTCGATGGGCTGGAGGAAGCTCATCCGCATGCCGGGCATGCCCTCCAGCTCCTTCTGCATGGCGTGGACGAGTTCCTCTTGCGTTTCTGCGCGCTTCCACTCGTCGCGGGGTTTCAGGGTGACGAACAAGTCAGAGAGCTCCAGGCCCATGGGGTCGGTGGCCACCTCGGGTGTGCCCGTGCGTGTCCACACCCGCGCCACCTCATCCGGAAACTTCTCCAGCAGCACCTTCTCCAACTGGCCGCCGTAACGCACCGACTCCGAGAGGGACACCTCCGCCAGCCGCACCGTGTTGATGACGATGGTTCCCTCCGACAGCTTCGGAACGAACTCACTGCCCAGCTGCGTGGCCGCGAGCGCCGTCACGAGGACCAGGCCCAGGGCGCCGCCCAGCACGGCCTTCGGGTGCTTGAGGGACCTGTCCAGGGCTGGCTGGTACAGGCGCTTGAGGAAGGTGACGAGGCGCGGCTCACGGTGCCCGTGTGCACCCTTCCGAAGGGCGAAGCTGGCCAGCACGGGCATCACCGTCATGGACACCACCACGCTGCCGATGAGCGCGAAGATGACGGTGAGGGCCATGGGCCTGAAGAGCTTTCCCTCCACTCCCTCCAGGGCGAGGATGGGGAGGTACACAATCATGATGATGAGTTCGCCGAACAGGGTGGGCTTGCGCACCTCGACGGCGGCATCCCGCACCACCTCCAGGACGCTGCGCCCCGACTTGTCCTCGCCCAGGTGTTTCTCCGCGTTCTCCACGAGGATGACGGAGGAGTCCACGATGAGGCCAAAGTCGATGGCTCCCAGGGACATCAGCGTGCCGGCAATGCCGAAGCGCAGCATGGCGCTGGACGCGAACATCATGGACAGCGGAATGGCACTGGCCACGATGAGACCCGCGCGTGCGTTGCCCAGGAAGAGGAAGAGGATGGCGATGACGAGCAGCGCCCCTTCGAGGAGGCTCTTCTCCACCGTGTGCAGGACGTGGTCTACCAGCTCGGTGCGCTCGTAGACGGGCGTCACCTCCACGTCCTGGGGAAGGCCCTTCTTCACCTCCTCCAGGCGTGTGGCCAGGGCCTTCGTCACGGAGTCCGAGTTCTCCCCGATGAGCATGAAGCCCAGGCCCAGCAGGGCCTCGCCCTCACCGTCCGCGGTGACCGCGGCACGGCGGATTTCATGCCCTACCTCCACGCGGGCCACGTCGCGCACGCGCACGGGCACCCCGTTGTGGGCAGCGAGGACGACATCCTCCACGGCCTTGCCGTCAGTGAGGACGCCCACGCCCAGCACGAGGCTCGCCGCGCCCCCGCGCTCCAGCATGCCGCCACCCACGTTCGCGTTGTTGGCCTCCAGCGCCTGGTACACATCGCCCAGGGAGAGGTTGAACTTCTGGAGGCGCCGGGGGTCCACCACGACGTGCCACTGCTTCTCGTTGCCGCCCCAGGCGTTCACCTCCGCCACACCCGGCACGCTGCGCAGCTGCGGAGCGATGATCCAGTCGTGCAGCGTGCGCAGTTCCTCCAGGCTCTGCGTCTTGCTCTTGACGAGGTAGTGGAAGACCTCGCCCAGGCCCGTGGCCACCGGACCCAGGGAGGGCTTCTCGATGCCCTCGGGCAGCTCCACGCGGGACATGCGCTCGCCCACCACCTGCCGGGCGAACCAGATGTCCGTCTCATCGGCGAAGCGCAGGGTGATTTGCGACAGCCCGAACTTGGAGATGGAGCGCATCTCCTCCAGCTTCGGCAGGCCGGCCAGCGCCTGCTCCAGGGGCACCGTCAGCTGCCGCTCCACCTCGGTGGGAGAGAGGGCCGGAGCGACGGTGTTCACCGTCACCTGGGTGGGGGTGGTGTCCGGGTAGGCGTCCAACGGCAGCGCTCGGAATGCGAGGGTGCCGGTGACGATGAGGGCCAGGGCGCCCAGGAGCACCATCCAGCGATGGTGCAACGACCAATCAACGATTTGCGTCAGCATGGGATGGGTCCTCTCAGTCGTCCACGCAACCAGCGCCAATGGAGTCCTTGAGGATCTCCGTCTTCAGGAGGAAGGCGCCCGTGGTGACGACCTCGGCCCCGGCGGAAAGCCCCTGAAGCACGGGCACCTGATTGCCTTGCGTGGCACCGACTTCGACAGGCACCGGCTGGTAGACGCCTTCTCCCGAGCGGACGAAGACCAGGTGACGCCCCTGGGCCTCCTGGATGGCCTCACGCGGCAGGAGGAGGGCCTCCTTCTCACCTGACACCTGGATGCTGGCGCGCAGGAAGAGGCCGGCCTTGAGGGAGGCATCGGGGTTGGGCAGGTCCACCCGGACGCGGACGGTACGGCTGGCGGGGTCCACCGTCGCGGCCACCCGGCTCACCGTGGCCTCGCGCAGGTGACCGCCCTGCCCCTCGAAGCGCAGGGCGACCTTCTGGCCGGGCTTCACCAGGGTGGCGGATTCCTCGGGCACCTCCAGCAATGCCCACATGGTGGTGAGGTCGGCCACCGCGATGAGCGTCTGTCCGGCGGAGGCCGTTCGTCCAGCCACCGCGTCCCGCAGGACGACGGTGCCGGCAAAGGGCGCGCCCAGCACGTAGCGCCCACCGGTGCTGCCCGCACTCGCGCCCGCGGCACTCAGGCCCGCAAGAGCCGCCTGGTACTCTGCCTCGGCGGCGGCGAGCGCCGACTTCGCCTCCTGCACCTCCTTGAGGGGACTGATTCCCCGCTGAGCCAAGGCTTCCTCTCGCGCCAGGGCGGCGCGCGCCGTCTCCAGCCGGGCCTTGGAGGCCGAAAGCTGCGCCTGGGTCTCACCGACGCCTGCGGACGTGAGCACCGCGAGCGGCTGACCCGCCTTCACCACGTCCCCCACGTCCACCTTCACCTCGGCTATCAACGCCTCGGCACGGGCGGAGAGCTGAGCCAGGCGGTTCTGGTTGAAGTCGAGCTGGCCCACCACCTCCAGCGTCTGGGCGAAGGACTGTGCTTCGGCACGTTGGGTCTGGATGCCCGCCTTGCGCTCAATGTCCACGGACGCCAGCCGCACCAGGGTGCCCGGCTCGGGAAATTCCGGCGGCTGCTGCCCGGCCGCCTTCACCAGCTCCGGGTGGCAGTAGGGGCAGACGGACTCTGGATAGCCGTGCTCGCGGCAGTAGTCACCCGCCTCGATGAACTTCGCGATGAGCTGCGGCTTGCACTTGGTGCACTTGGCCTCGGGGACGCCGTGCTCTCCACACCACGCCTCCTGTGGAACAGGTGCATGAGCCTCTCCGGCCTTGGGGCCTTGCGTGGAAGCGAAAGTGAGATTGGGGTTGCACTTGAAGCAGTGGGACTCTGGGAGGTTGTGCGAGCTGCACCAGTCACCTTTCTCCTTGAAGACCTCTGAAAGCTCCGGGCTGCACTGCGTGCACAGCTCCGCCGGCACCCCGTGCTGGCACAGCTTGGGGCCCGCTGCAGCAGGGGAAGAAGGGGCGGGCTTCGCCTCTCGGGTGGCAACTGCCGTGGTGGCCTCCGTCTTCGGCGTGCGCGCCTCGGCCTTGGCGTCTGGGGCCGGTGCCTCTCCCTTTGTGCAGCCAGTTGCATGCGGAAGGAAGAAGAGGACAGCGCACAACAGATGCATGCGCGGGGGCTTCACTTGACGCCCTCCTTCGCAAGCTTCGAGTTGCACACGGCGCACTGAGACTCAGGACGCTGGTGCTCCTCACACCAGTCGCCCTTTGCCTTGAAGACGGCCTCAAGCTTCGGGTTGCAGCGCGTGCACAGGGGCTTCTTCACTCCGTGCTCGCACTTGACTGGGGCAGCAGGCTTCGTCTGGGCGGGGGCTTCTTCGGCGAAAACTGGGAAGGCTGTGGAGGCAAGCGCGAAGAGGGCGGCAAACGCCAGCGAGCGGGGCATGGACATGGGGCGACGACTCCGGCCATGGGCCACACCGCGGGGACAGCCCCGCGAGCGGGCCCACAGCTTGGACGTGAAGCGTGGTTGGACGGTGCGCGATGTGGCAGTCCGTGTCAGCGCGGACGGCGCTCGCGTGGCGAAGAGAAGGCGGGGAGGTCTGAGTCAAACCGCCGTAAGGTGCCAGCCTTGGGGCGCACCTCTCCCGTGGGCGTCGGGTGCTACGCCCTGGGAGGCTGGAAGAGTCCTTCAGCTACAGGGGGGGCAGGCGCGTGCGGCACTAGCACCAGCATTTCGCACACCGGGCGCGCCTCCACGAGGAGAGGCTGCGCAGCAGGCGCGACAACGGGGGGGCATTTGGCACACGGGCCAACAGCGCAACCCGGCGGGCACTGCTTGCCCCCGAGAGACCCAGCGCATTCTTCACTGCACTCTGGCTCTTCAAAGCCAAGCGCGGCCAGCGCATAGCGAGGGGCACCGGAGTAGACGAGAGCGAGAAACACCACCAAGAGGGCTCGGCTCAGGGAGAGGACGCGTTGGAGGCGAAGGGTACCCTTCATGCTGCCTCCCTGCCCTCAAGCTGCCTGACGGCGTCGTGGATGAGCCCCTTCGCCCAGGTGCTGGCAAGGGAGTAATACACGAGCTTGCCAGCGGCCCGGTACTTCACCAGCCCCATGTGTCGCAGTTGCTGAAGCTGCCGCGAGGTGGTGGCCATGGAGCGCCCAACCAAGTGGGCCAAGTCGCAGACGCAGAGCTCTGAGAGTGAGAGCGCATGGAGTAGCCGCAGACGGGTCGGGTCTGCAAAGGCGCCGAGTAGTTCCGCCGCCTGCTGGGCCGCGTCGGCGCTCAGCATTCGAGGTTGGACAGCCGCCACCTTCGCCTCGTCGACGTAGTCCACCTGACAGGCGTCGGCGGAGAGCGGAGTCGTCTCCTGGGGGGCTTGTGGTTGCCTCATCTTCACGTTTGCGTATATAAGCAAGTGACGAGCTCGGGTCAACCCTCCAACGCGCCTTGTGTCGCCTGCCCTCACCTCCGGAGGGCGGGGAGCATCGTGACGAGCAGCCTGCTCCATGCGGAGAGAATCGCCGCGGCCCTGAGCCCTGCGATGCCCGCGGCCGTCCGCTGCCCCCACGAGCCGCCGAGCACATATGCATTGATGCCGAAGCCGCGAAGGGGGGCGGGCTCGCGTCCGTCCAGCCCCCGAAGACGAGAAGGCATGCTGTCCACGGCGAGGCCGTTTCGGGCCACCGGCTCATCATGAACGCAGCTCCCCACTGCATGAAGCCGAGCATGAGCCAGTCGAGGTGCGTAGCGCGCAGTGACTTCATGTTCACCCTCGCGGCCACTCGCTTGCCCCAGGGCTGAAGCGGCACGAGTATGAACGTGCCCAGCAAGGGCGAAACGAAGACTTGGAGTCCTCCGTTGAAGGCCAGCAGAGCGACCGGGTCCACGCTCAGGCTTCCTTGCTACCTTGAAAGGGCTTGAGGAGCTGCGCCCAGTAGCCCACCGGGAAACCCGGCTCTTTGGCGATGCCGAGTTCATCCGAAGAGAACCGCTTCTCGGGCGTGTAAGACCACGTGCCCAGCAGGTAGTCCCAGAAGTTGGTGAATAGACCGAAGTTGACGTCACCGACGCCCGCCCACTTGAGGTGGTGGAATCGGTGCCCCGCATTGAGGGCAAGCAGGTACTTCAGCGGTCCCACCGAGTAGTCCGCGTTCGAGTGCTGCATGAGGAGTTGCACGCACGAGAGTGCGGCGAGCGCCGAGGCGATGCTTGAGGGAAGCCCGATGAGAAGTAGTGGCGCCACCCCCACTGTCATCTCCAACGCCTGGTGAAGAGGGTGCTTCATCAGCCCATTGAAGCCGTAGAAGCGCTTGACGGAGTGATGCACGGAGTGGAGTCGCCAGAGAGCGGGCATGCGGTGGCTCAGCCAGTGCGTCAGGGTGACGCCGAAGTCGAACACCAGCACGGCGAGGAGTACCTGGAAAACGAACGGCCATTCATGTGGCCATTCGTCACGCACGGTTACCAAGCCTGAAAGAAGCGGCAGCGCCAGAATGGACAGGATATTGGAGGCTTCATTGACGATGAAGTGAGCTAGGTCTCGCCCGACATCCCCGTGGGGGCGATTCCAGGCTGGCTCGTAGGGGATGGCGCGCTCGGCAAGGAAAGACACTCCGATGGCTGCCATGAGGAGCCCGCCAAGCCACAGTTTCGAGGCGCCGCCGTGGACAAGGGCTAGGGCTGCGCCGTTGACACCGAGGAGCATGAAGAGCGGGTACCCCATGCGCAGTGCCTGGCGCGCGAGGCGCGTTGGAGGGGCTTCAAGAGAAGTTGTCAGCATGGGAGGAGGGTGGCATCGCCGCACCTCGGCTGACTTGGAAGAACTGGCTACTTTGTTGGTGCGAACGGCTGCTCGCTGACCCACTCGATGCCCCGCGCCACCTCCGAGGGGGCAAGACCGAACATTCGCCGGAACGCATTGCTGAGGTGCGAGCTGTCCGTGAAGCCCGCGACGTGAGCGGCTTGGGTGAGAGTCGCGCCGCCCTGAAAGGCTTCTGTCGCCCGACGGAGGCGAAGCCAAAGGATGTAGGGACGCAGCGGGATGCCAATGCTGGTAGAGAAAAGATGACCGAAGCGCCCAGCGGACAGCCCTACCTCCTGTGCGAGCGCGCGCTGGCTCACATCTCCCGCTTCGATGCGCCCCGGGAGGAGCGTAACAAGGCGCTTTATCGCAGGATGCACCGCGCCGGGGGAGATTGCCTCACCTACCAATCGCATCAGCGACTCTTCCACAAGTCGCACCCAGTCATCCGCACGCACCAGCTCGGCTGGATGCGGCACACGAAGTAGAGGCGTCCCCGCATGAATCCACTCTGCTGAAGCCGTGCCCACTTCGAGCTGTCGTAACCTGCGGCCAACTAGGCCGTCCGGGTCCACGAATACGAGCAACGCACGCGCTGCCCCGTGTTCAATGCGATGAGCGGTGTCCGGAGGAATGACGGCCACCGTCCCCTCCGCGCGGCGTCCGCGCGCATCTACGAGCGCAAGCAGTCCCTCAGCGGCGCGAACGAGCTGGAACGCGTGGTGCGAATGCTCTTGAGTTGGGCCAACGGCCCCCAGGTACGCGAGCCAGCGCGGGCCTACCATCGCGCGCCCTAGCCATCTTTGTTCACGAGGCACTCCCGCCTTTTACCAGGATTGGAGTCCCAGGACAGGAGGTGCGCGTTTGAGGTTACCTGCAATGGGGGCCGGGGCTGACTTCAGCGCCCAGGAACATGGCCAAGGATAACTTCTCACCCCGTTTGGCGTCCGGGACAAGTTCGGACCGTATCCTTGGTTGTTCTGCCGCCTTTTTCGTCGGCATAACTACTCGCCGGCCCGTGTGTTCCCCGCTCGCTCGTCGTGACGCACGTATGGCACGGCGACCGAGATTGGTCACACTCAACCCGCTGGACGTGGGCACCTTCTTGGAGGAGCCGCCCTGGAGTAGCGCCCTCCAGGGGCCTCGTTTATTTGGGCAGGGCGGTCCCCCCCAACAGCAAATCCGGGCGTCGCGGTAACCAGCAGGTGGCAAGAGGCCTGCCATAATGGTCGAGGAGATTATACCTGTTGGGTTGAATTTGTGAGTGCGGGCGGGGATTTCTCGCTGAAGGAACTTGCCGCACGGGGCGAGCGTAGCTGTGCTGCGGCCCTCCATGTCCGACTTCCGCGAGGCCCTTGAATCGATTTCGGAAGCCGAATGCTCCGAGCATCCAGGCTTCTCTGCCGCCCTTGCCTGTACTCGTTGCGGCACCTTCACCTGTGCCTTCTGTGCCGCGTTGGGGGCGGGCCTGTGTTTCCGGTGCCTTCATGCGGCTCCGGAGCTGGCGACGTGCTGGGCCCGGCTCGCGGCATGCCTTGTCGATGGGGCGGCGCTCCTGCTTCCGTCCCTGTTCCTGGGCGTGCTTCGGTGCCTGGCCATTCCGGGCGAAGCGGCGATGAAGGCTCCAGCCGTCTACGCTCCGGCGCTCCTCGTGTTGCTCGTGCAGGCGAGCCTGATTCGAGGCACTGGCGCGAGCCTCGGCAAGCGGCTCTTGGGAATTCGAGTCGTCCGAGGAGACGGACTTCCGGCGGAGGTGTGGCGCATTGCCCTGCTGCGGAATGCGCTCCCGATGGCGCTGTGCGGTTACTGCGTCTGGTTCGGCCTCATGGATGCGCTCTTCATTGTCGGGGAGGAGCGGCGATGCCTTCACGACTGGGTGGCCGGCACGCGCGTTGTGAAGGCCCTCGGGCGCGGCACTCGTTCGCTGGGTGGTGCGTGATTGGCTGAAGCGTTGGTTTCGAAGTCCCTTCACCGAGAGGGGAGAATGAGAGGCGATGACATGGAGGGAGTGGTGAAGTCCGGGCGCCCCCGGTGGTTGGCTGGGCTCGTGTGCGCGGTGGTGGCGCTGGCGTTGGGGTGCGCCCGGCACACGTGGAAGCGGGACGACGTCATGACGTGGGAGGGTTGCTGCGAGGGCACTGACGCGTGCCTTTCTCTGCTGCAGGAACTCCACGGCCCCGACACCGGGGAGAAGTGGCCGGCACCGGAGCAGGCGTGTGCCGCCTGGAAGTTGGGGCGCGCGGGGGAGGACGTCGTCCCCCGGTTGATTTCGCTGCTTGAGCACCCGGAGCCCCGCGTCCGCGGCGGTGCGGTACAGGCACTGGCGAACATGGGGGAGAAGGCCAAGAGCGCCTTGCCCGCGCTGCTTGATGCGTATGAGCGGGAGCCCCGTGGGATGGCCCTGCACGCGCTCTCCTCCCTCGATGACGAGCGAGCAGCTCCAGCCATTCTGCGTCACCTCCTGGAGTCGCCCACGTCGACGCTGGAGCACCTCGGCCCGACGTTGGCCCCGGTGCTGGTGGGGGTACTGGAGAATCCTGAGTCGAGCTGGGAGGCGCTGGTGCTGGTGCGCCACGTGCTCGCCCGGCGCGGCTCCATGTACACGGAGACTTTCGTCCTGCGCCTGCGGACGCTCCTCGCGAGGGAGCTGGCGGAGCCCGCTCTCCGGCGCCCACCCGGGATGTCCTGCCCGGCGGCCCCCGCGCCAGGCTGCGAGGCGGTTTTTGACGGGTGCACCCCGCGCGCGGCCTACGTGGCTTCGGTGTTGGCGGCCTACGGGCGCCAAGGGGAGAAGGCCGCGCCCGAGGTGCTGCAGGCGCTACAGAGGGGGGACGTGCGCCTCACACCCGTGGCGCTGCAGGCGCTGGTGGCCTTCGGGAGTCCTGCTGCGGTGCCGGGCGTCCTTGAGCAACTCGCCGCGCCTGAATGCCGTGCCCGGGCCCTCACGAGCCTCGCGTCCCTGGGGCCCGTGGCGCGGCCAGCCGCGACGGAGCCGCTGCTGCGGCTGCTGGCCACGGGGGACGAAGGGTGGGAGCGCGCGCGGGCAGCGGAGGCCCTTGGACGCGTCGGAGATTCAGCCGCTCTCGATGCGCTGCGCCAGGCGGTGGACGCGCCGCACAGCGAAGTCCAGGCCGCGGCGGTTGATGCGCTGGGCAGCTACTCCTTCCAGGCGCATGCGGAGGAGCTGAAGCCGCTGCTGCAGCAGGTGGTGGCGGTACACGCCTCGCCGGTGGCGCGGATCCACGCGAGGTTGGCCCTGGAATGGCGCTCTGACCAGGAGGTGCGGCCGGCGGACTCCATCGACTGCGCCCGCCTCATTCCAGGACGAAGCGGGGAGTGGACGGTGTGCGAGGAGGGGCACACCTCCGTCCAGTTGCACTGGGACAAGCCGAAGGCGCCCCCACATGGGAGTCCCTGTGCAGCCGTGCCTGGGGGGGATTCCGCGTCCGTCCTCGAACCCATGGGAGAGGCTTGTCTCGTCGGATGGGACGACGGGGAGTTTGGGGGCGCCCTGGGGGTGTATGAGGCCGGGCGGGTGACGGTGCTGGAGGAGCCTCAGGCCAACCCCCTGCAAGTCGTCAGGATGCACGGCACCCTCGTGGTGCTGGAGGGGCTGGCGCACCTGCTTGGCGGTGCAGGGCGTCTGGTGCGTGTCGACGCGTCCGAGGGGCAGTGGCGGGCCACGCCTTGGGTGACGCTCCCGGGGGCGCCGATGGCATACGCGCTGGACGAGGCGGGAGACCTCGTGGTGGGGACGACGGACCAGCGACTCGACGCAGTCGTATGTGGCCGGGCTGGCACCTTCGCACCTGCCCACGTGGTGCGCGTCACGAGGGACGGGCGCCTGGCCCCTGTCGAACCGGACGGACGGCCCTGACGCCACCACACGGGAAAGGGCGCCCCTCCCGAGGCAGGAGGGGGGACTGTCTCTTAT
>NZ_VHLB01000118.1:0-21436 GCF_006547365.1 Myxococcus sp. AB056
GGCTTCAACATCTTCTTCGCCGCGTCGGACGGCGACAGGGACCAGGAGCTGTACGCGGTGCCCTTCCGCCCCTGGTGGCTCTGCTTCAGCCAGGACTGCTGAGCGCTAGGCTGCCCGCCGTGACAACACCTCCCACACAGGGGCTGTCATGCGGGGTGGCCAGTAGCACCGCGACGGGGCTGTATCAGCGTGCGGGGGTGGTGAGGAACCTGTCCCGCAGGGCTTCTGCGTCCTGGCGATCAAAGCCACGGCCCTGGAGGTGCGTGCGGCGACTGACGGAGTGGAAGGTGGACTCAAGCGTCTGGATGAAGCGCCGCAGGTCCTCGCCGAGCCGGGCACGGATGCCAGGCCCTTCTGGAGGCCAGGGCAGCTCCACCAGAAGCGACGTGAAGCGGTCGAAGGCGTCGTAGTCGCCGTAGCGCAGCAGTTGGTAGCTGCCGTCGTGGAAGTAGCCCAGGAAGCCCTTGAGGGCGTCCAGCGCGCGCTCGGCGGCGGGGACGTCCTCGGCGCGCAAGTGGGACTCCGCG
This sequence comes from Myxococcus sp. AB056, assembly GCF_006547365.1. Classification (NCBI taxonomy): domain Bacteria; kingdom Pseudomonadati; phylum Myxococcota; class Myxococcia; order Myxococcales; family Myxococcaceae; genus Myxococcus; species Myxococcus sp. AB056. Next base: position 528 of record NZ_VHLB01000118.1, read on the forward strand.
GCCCGGCACAGCTGGGCGTATACCCACAGGTCCTTGCGCAGGCGCAGCGCCGCCTCCTGCGGGCTCATCAGCTCGTCGAAGACGCCGTCGGCCAGCCCCCCGTTGGGCGCCAGCGCCTCCACCAGCGCCACCACCTGCGTGCGCAGCACCGCCGTGAAGGCGGACGCGGCGCGCAGGGGGGCTTCCGCGTCGCGGTCCAGGTTGACCAGCACCTCGCGGGCCACGCGCTCCGTCTCCCGGGCGATGTCGCGCGCGGCGCGCAGCGTGGCGGCCTGCAGGGACTTGGAGCCGGCCTTCGGAGACAGCTCCGAGTGCATCCACGACGCCAGCGCGGTGGCCTCGCTGCGCACCAGCGCCAGCAGCACGCGCACGCGGCGGGAGAAGGGCGGCTGCTCCTCCGCGTCCACGTAGGCCAGGTAGTGCAGCAGCCGGAAGAGGCCCAGGAAGGCGGTGGTGAAGGCGGTGCGCTGCTCCTCCTGGAGGGTGACCAGCGTGTCCAGCAGCCGCACTGAACGGAGCCGGTCGTATTCGACGCGGAACTCCAACGGGCGGAAGGGACGGAAGTAGCGGTTGAGGACGATTTCCCGCAGGGACAGCTTGCCCACGTCCTGGAACAGGCCGAGGTTCGCCGCCGGCAGCTTGAGCAGGTGGTCCAGCAGGTTCTTCAGCGCGTCGAAGGCCTCGCGCAGCACGAAGAGGCTTTCGGGCGGCGTCTCCTGGTCCAGTTGCTCCTCGATGAGCGCGCGCCGGACGCGGTCGTCCGCGAGCTGGGTCTCCACGTACTTGCGGAAGACCATCTTCTGGTCGCTGTCCGGGTCCTGCAGGTGGCGCGCGACGCGGATGGCGCGGTCCATGGCGTCGCGCACGTCCGCCAGCTCCTCGCGGAAGTCACGCGTGACGAGCGGCCTGTCGCGCGCGTCCACCACCGTGTTGAGGTTGAGGTAGCGCTCCACCGCGCGCAGCAGCATCTCGAACTCGAACAGCAGCTCCTCCCGCCCCTCCACGGGCACGCCGCGCAGCCAGCGCTCGCGTTCGGCGAGGAAGCCGGCGCGCGACGTCTGGGAAGCGCGCATCAGGTCGGCGTAGAAGTCGCGGGGGACGCGGGGCGGTGAGGAAGGCGTGTCCTGGCTCATGGCATCTCAGAAGAGGCTGCCCTGGGGCGTGGGCGGTGGTTGCTTCTTGAAATATTGGTACGTGCGGTGCGTGGCCATCCGGCCCCGCGGCGTACGCTGGAGGAAGCCCTCCTGCATCAGGAAGGGCTCGTACACGTCCTCGATGGTATCGCGCTGCTCGCCCACGCTGGCGGCGATGGTCTCCACGCCCACCGGGCCGCCGCCGAACTTGTCGAGGATGGTCAGCAGAATCTTGCGGTCCATGGAGTCCAGGCCGCTGGCGTCCACCCCGAGCCTGTCCAGCGACTTCTGCGCCAGCTCCAGGGTGATTCTGCCATTGCCTTCCACCTCCGCGAAATCACGCAGCCGGCGCAGCAGCCGGTTGGTGATGCGCGGCGTGCCTCGCGAACGGCTGGCCACCTCGCGCGCGGCGTCCTTGTCCAGGGGAATGCCCAGGATGCGCGCGGAGCGGTGGAGGATGCTCTCCAGGGCCTTGGCGTCGTAGTACTCCAGCCGTTCCTGAATCTGGAACCGGTCGCGCAGCGGCGAGGTGAGCAGGCCGGTGCGCGTGGTGGCGCCAATCAACGTGAAGGGCGGCAAATCAATCTTCATCGCCCGGGCGGCGGGCCCGGTGTCGATGGTGATGTCCAGCCGGAAGTCCTCCATGGCCGGGTAGAGGTATTCCTCCACGGCGGCGTTGAGGCGGTGGATTTCGTCGATGAAGAGCACGTCGCGCGCGTCGAGGTTGGTGAGCAGGCCCGCGAGGTCCCCCTTGCGCTCCAGGGCGGGGCCGCTCGTGACGTGGATTCCCACGCCCAGCTCGTTCGCGATGATGTGCGCCAGCGACGTCTTGCCCAGGCCCGGCGGGCCGGAGAACAGGCAGTGGTCCAGGGCTTCGCCCCGGCTGCGCGCGGCCTGCACGTAGACCTTGAGCTTTTCGACGACGGGCCCCTGGCCCACGTACTCGTCGAACGAGCGCGGACGCAGGGAAGCCTCGAGCCGGACGTCCTCGGGCAGGACCTCTTCCGAGAGTGTGTCGGACTTCCTCGCCATGACCATCCGGACCCTATACAGGAAGGCCGCGCGTGTCGCCGCACATCTGGCGGCGATACATTCAGTGGGCCGCCGGACCCGCCAGCCAGGCGGGCGCAGGCAGGGGAAGGTGGGGCCCTCTCCCAGCGTTCCAGGCACAGCCCCCCGCCGATACTCCGAGGCGATTGAAGTGCGCCTGCCGTGTGCGAGAGTCGAACCTGGAGACCGCATGAACACGAGCCCTGCGTTTCGTCCCCTCCCCTCCCTGGCCGGCGCGCGCGCCGAACCCGTGCCCGGGCTCCGGCTCCAGAAGCTCCGCCGGGCCGCGTTGGATGCGAGAGAGGCCTTTGTGAGGGAAGGCCCGGTGGCGGCGGTGGCCACCTGCGACCTCGTCACCTTCCCCTACCCCGCCCAGTTCGCCTTCAGCGGCGCGGCGTTGTCTCCGGCGCCCTACGTCATGCTGACGAACCGGATGCAGGTGGTGCAGTTCGTGGACCGGGAGGGCGCGCGGCGCACGCTGCTGTTCAACCCCTCCGACTACGAGCGCGGCGTCTCCGCCCCCTTCTACCGCGCGCTGCGCGAGCGCTACGGCGCCTTCGTCTCGGACAAGGTGATGTCCACGCGACACGGCTCGGTGCAGAGCCACCTGGCCGCGCTGGGCCTCATCCCGGCGGATGTGGACTACCTGGCCTTCGACCACCTCCACATCCAGGACCTGCGCGGCTGGCTGGGCGGTGACGGCATGCCCGCGTACTTCCCCCGCGCCCGGCTGCTGGTGCAGCGCGCCGAATGGGAGGTGGCCCTGGAGCCGCACCCAATGCAGGCGGTGTGGCTCGTCCCGGGCGGCGCCGACATCCCCCGTGAGCGCGTGGTGCTGCTGGACGGTGACGTGTGGCTGGGCCAGGGCGCGGCGCTGCTGAGCACGCCCGGCCACACGCGCGGCAACATGTCGCTGGCGGTGGCGACCTCGCGCGAGGTGTTCGTCACCAGCGAGAATGGCGTGGCCACGGAGAGCTACACGCCGCTCCAGTCCGCCATCCCCGGCGTGCGCCGCTTCGCCGAGCACATGGGCTGGGAGGTCGTCCTCAACGGCAACACACGCGAGGACTCCCTGGACCAGTACTCCTCCATGGTGGTGGAGAAGCTGTTCGCGGGCACATCCTCCGTGGACGGCGCGTTCATCAACTTCCACCCGTCCTCGCAGCTCACCGCGCACGTCATGGCGCCCGGGTTGTCGCCCACCATCGTCCTGCCCGCGCCCAACTTCGGCGACGTGCGGCCCACCCCCGCGTCACGGCGGGCAGCCTAGCGCTCAGCAGTCCTGGCTGAAGCAGAGCCACCAGGGGCGGAAGGGCACCGCGTACAGCTCCTGGTCCCTGTCGCCGTCCGACGCGGCGAAGAAGATGTTGAAGCCGGCGCGCACGAAGTTGAACGGGTTCGACGACGCGGCCCCCGGCGCGATGTCCAGCAGCCGGCTCGTCACCCAGGGGCGGCCGGCGCTGTACCAGACCTCGCGCCCGTGCCCCGCCGTCTCCGCCGAGAAGAACAACCAGCCGGACTCGGCCTTGAGCCCCGTGGGCACGCTGCCCACCGGCCCTGGCGCGATGTCGCGCACCATCATCGTGCCCTGCGCCGTGCCGTCGGTGCGCCACAGCTCGCGGCCGTGCACGCCGTCGTCCGCAGTGAAGTACAGCTCGCCGCCCAGCGCGACCAGCTCCTTGGGCATCGAACCCTGGGGGCCTGGCCAGAGGTCCCCGACGAGCCCCGTGCCCTCCGCCGAGCCATCACTGCGCCACAGCTCGCCGCCATGCACCGCGTCGCCTGGGTTGCCGTACCAGTCGCTCGCGCCCGCCAGGAAGTACAGCGTGTCATCCAGCGCGGCGAGGTACGCCGGGTAGTCACCTGGAAAGGTCCGCACCCGCTCAGCGGACGGCGGCGCCGTGCGCGCCACCCACAGTTCGCCCTGCTCCGTGCCCGGGTCCAACAGGAAGAACAGGTGCCGGCCCGCCGGCGTCAGCCCGAAAATCACCCCGGCGCCCTGCTGGGAGAACAGCCGCGTCGGCCGACCCTGGCGGTCCACCCACCAGAGCACCGTCTCCGCGACGTTGGCGGACACCAGCGCCAAGCCCTTGCCCCACGCCGTCAACTGGCTCAGGGCGAGCGAACCCGCGCCGGGCAGGAAATCGTGCACCCGCTCCGTGCCCTTCTCCGTGCCGTCGGTGCGCCACAGCTCGCGGCCGGACAACCCGTCATCCGCCGTGAAGTAGAGGGCGCCGTCCACCTCGGTGAGGAACTCCGGCGCCGCGCCCACCGTCCCACGCCGCACGTCCCGCACCAGCACCGTGCCGTCCGCCGTGCCGTCCGTGCGCCACAGCTCCGCGCCGTGCACGCCGTCGTCCGCGACGAAGAAGACCCAGGGGCCCACCCGCGTCAGGTTCCGAGGCTGCGAACCCGCCGGCCCCGGCCGCAGGTCCTTCAGCCGGAGCGTCTGCCGCGCCCCGTCGACGCTGGCCCACAGCTCGCGGCCACTCACGCCGTCATCCGCGCTGAAGACGAGCACCTCGCCCGCCCGCGCCAGCTCCTGCGGCTGCGAACCTGTCAGTCCCGGTCGGATGTCACGCAGCCGCTGGGCCGTGTCGCTGCACACCGCCCAAGGCTGCGGAAACAGGACGGGCGCCTTGCGCCCCGACGACTCCGTCGACATGTCGACAGGTGCCTGCGACCCGGGAACGGCCCGCGCCCATTCCTCTCCCGCATCACCTTCCACCAGCGGCTCACACCCTGCAGTTCCCCCGCAAAGCAGCAACAGCCCCACAGGAATGGCACGCCATGACGTCATGTATGCAACCCTCATCCTCGGCGCCGTGCCGGCCCTCGCCGCTGGAACTGGAAAGTGTCACCCATGTCGGATGCTCCTACTCGGACTCGGGTAGGAAATCGCGTCTGCTGTCCGTCATCACGCGACGCCGGACGACTTCTGAAGACAGGGCAACACTGGGGCGTTCTGGCCCCAGCATCTTTCAAGCTCTCAACGGGAGAGAGGACGGTACGGCCCAGCCGTTCTCCCGGATTTTGCCGTCACAGCGCCGTCACACCCGATGTGTCGTAGCGATCAGCCGCCGGAGCGGAGCGCCTTGAGGGCCTCGCGGAACAGCGCCTGGAAGGTGGCCTCTGCCCCCAGCCGTTCGCTGGCCAGGTCCGCGGCCTTCTCCGCCTGGGGCTGCTTGTAGCCAAGGTTGAGCAGCGCGGAGACCAGGTCCGCATGGGCTCCGCTGACGGCGGCCGGCGCGGTCCCGCGCGACACCGCTTCCAGGTGAATCGTCTTCACCTTGTCCTTGAGCTCCAGCACCAGCCGCTCGGCGGTCTTCTTGCCCACGCCGTGAATCTTCGCCAGCCGCGCCACCTCGCCCCGCGACAGCGCCGCCACCAGCTCTGGCACTTCCATGCCGGACAGCACCATCAACGACAGCCGGGGGCCCACTCGCGACACGCTGTTGAGCAGCAGGAACACCTCTTCCTCGCTCTTCGTCAGGAAGCCGAAGAGGTCGAAGGCGTCCTCGCGCACCACGGTGCGCACGCGCACGTCCACCGGCTGTCCCTCCGCCGGCAGCTTCCCCAGCGCCAGTGAGGAGAAGTTCACCCGGTAGCCCACGCCGCCCACGTCGATGGTGGCGTCCTCCAGGTCCTTCTCCAACACCGTCCCACGCAACCGCGAAATCATCTCGCCTCCGGACGCCGGTACGCGGGCGCCAGCCGGTCCGCCAGCAGCGCCGCCGCGCCCTTGCGCTTCTTGCCCGACGCGGACGCCGCCGGTACCGCGGCCCGCCCATGGTTGAGGTGGCACAGCGCCACCGCCAGCGCATCACTCGCGTCCGCGCGCTCCAGCACCGACGCATCCAGCTCCAGGAAGGTCCGCACCATCCGCGCCACCGCGTCCTTCCCGTCCGCGCCGCCCGCCCCCACCGCCTTCTTCACCTTCGCCGGCGCGTATTCGAAGACGGGCAGCCCCGCCTGCGCCGCCGCCAGCAGCGCGACACCGCGCGCATGCCCCAGCACCAGCGCGCTGCGTGCGTTGCGGAAGGTGAACACGCCTTCCACCGCCACCGCGGCCGGTCGGTATTTCACCAGGGCCGCCGTCAGCGCACCGTGCAAGTCCCGCAGGCGGTCCGACAGCGGCAGCGCCGGATCGCCCTTGATGACGCCGTGGCCCACGTGCACCAGCCGGCCCCGCTTCTCCTCCACCACCCCGAAGCCCATGAACCGGCTTCCCGGGTCAACGCCTAGCACGCGCACGTTCCACTCCGTTCCAGCACTCCGCTACTGCAACAACGAATCCAGCATCGCGTCTTCGATTTCGTAGTTCCCGTGCACGTTCTGCACGTCGTCGTTCTCCTCGAGCGCGTCCAGCAGCTTCAGGAGCTTCTTCGCCGTGTCCACGTCCAGCGCGACGGTGTTCTGGGGGAGGAACACCCACCGCTGCTGCCCCAGCGGCAGGCCCGACTCCTGGAGCCGTCCCGCCACCGTGTGCAGGTCCGCCGCCGCGGTGCGCACCTCGGCGCCTTCGTCCCCCAGCATGATGACGTCCTCGGCGCCCGCGTCGATGGCCTGTTCCATCAACTGGTCCTCGGAGGGGCCGTACTTCACGCTGATGACGCCCTTCTTCTGGAACATCCAGGCCACCGCGCCCTCGGCGCCCAGGTTGCCCCCATACGCGCTGAAGGTGGAGCGCATGTCGGCCGCGGTCCGGTTGCGGTTGTCGGTGAGGCATTCCACCAGGATGGCGACACCGCCGGGGCCGTAGCCCTCGTACGTCACCTCCTCGTAGTTCTCTCCCTCCAGTTCGCCCGTGCCCTTCTTGATGGCGCGCTCGATGGTGTCTTTCGGGATGTTGGCCTCGCGGGCCGCGGCCAGCGCGACGCGCAGGCGGGCATTGCCGGAGGGCTCACCGCCACCGAGCCGCGCCGCGACGGTGATTTCCTTGACGACCTTGGAGTACAGCTTCCCCTTGGTCGCGCCCATCGCGGCCTTCTGGCGCTTGATCTTCGACCACCGATTGTGACCGGACATGGTGGGTGTGCCTCAGCGGGCGCCCAGCGGATGGAGCACCCCGCGCCGGGCCTTGTCCCCTACCGAGGGCCGCCGAGTCAAACCCTTCAAACGCCCGCGTCGTCGGACCGGACAGCCCCCTCCAGGCCCTCCGCGCCACTCGGCGCGCCGGGAACCTTCTTGGGGAAGTCCAGGATGACGGGAGGCTGCGAGCCTCCGACCAGGGTGAAGGGCGCGGAGGCCCCGTCCCCACCGGAGGCAGCGGGGGCCGGCTCCCGCGCATCCACCGGCACGGCGTCCACGGAGGGCGCGGGCTCGAAGAAGCCGGGCACCGTGGCGCCACAGCGCGCCCGCTCGCGTTCCTCCAGCAGGCACGCGGGCACCAGGATGCCCAGCGCGAACAGCCGCGTGGACGCCTCGTACGCCACCGCCTCCGGGAACTGGCACTCCAGCAACATGGCGCGCAGCGTGCGGCGCCCGTCGAAGAGGCGCACCACTTCGCCCACGTCCTCCGGCAACGACGCCAGCATCTCCGCCAGCCGGGCGAAGTCCACCGTCAGCCGCGATGCCAGCGGCAGGCCCCGGGCACGCAGCGCGTCGAAGCGCTCCAGGCCCTGCAGCACCGTCTCGCACAGGTACGGGCGGTCCATGGTGAACGAGCCCTTGTGCAACTCGGGCCCCAGCGTCACCGCGTAGTCCCCCGCGCCGAAGCAGAGCATCCGCCGGAAGGCCAGGCTGCCGCGCTCGCCATTGAAGACGGCGTCCACCACCAGTCCGTGCCGGAAGGCGAACCAGCCCTGGCCCTCCGCCAACACCACGCGGCCAGAGCGGACGCCCGCCAGCAGCGCTCGCGCCACGTCCGTCAGCGGCAGCCGCTGCGTGTCCGACGCGAAGGCCGCGTCACCGCTGCACTGGCCCGCCTTGAGCCGGGCCAGCGCCACCACGTCTCGTGCGTCCACGGGATGGGCCAGATAGTCGTCCGCGCCCACGCCGCCCGCCAGGTCCCGGTGGAACTCCTCTTCACGCCGAGCCAGCAACAACACCGGCAGGTGCGCCGTGCGCGCGTCCGCGCGAACCTGGCCACACAGGCTGAAGCCGTCTCCGTCCTGGAGCTCTACCTCCGTGACGACCAACTGCGGTGCCGTGCCGCCTTCCGCCAACGACGCCAACGCGGCCTGCGCGCCCGCGACCAGCAGGACTTCGAAGCCCGCTTCCGCCAGCGCAGCAGCCAGCACGGCCTGCGCGCCCGGCGCCGAATCCACCAGCAACACCCGGGGCCGGCCTCGTGACGCATGGCGACGCGCCCCCGCCTCGGCCAGGGCTTCCGGTCCGGCATACGTGGAAGGTTGTGGGAGCGCGGTAGCCATGAATTACTAAATCTTCGCGCCAAGCCGGACAAATACGCAAGGTGCCGACAAGCCCCTGGAATCGTTGGGGTTTCCGCCCGCCGCTCTGCGGGGTAGGGTGCATGCATGATGCGTCCTGGCTGCTTCGGCCCACTCGTGTCCGCGCTGTTGCTCGTTTCCCTGGAGTCCGCCGCTCAGGCGCCAGCCCCTGCTCCGGCCGACGAAACGCCGCGCGTCACGACGTCTGACACGGCGCTCCTTCGCGGCACGAGCGAGGACCCGCTGGGCGCGGTGCTGGCGCCCGTGACGCTGCCGGACGGAGCCACGGCGCTCTATGGCTTCGTGGGCGCACCGGAGCTCGGCGTGGGCTTCCGGCAAGGCATCTCCGGCTTCGAGCTGGAGGCACGCGCGCGGCTCCAGTGGTTCCAGCTCTCCGCCGCGCTGGAGCTCGCGGTGCGGCGCAAGGTGCTGGAGCAAGGCATCCTGTCCCTGGCGCCCACGGTGGGCCTGGGCGTGGTGCTCAACTCGGGCGCCACGTACATGGATGACCGGAACTACTCCGGCGTGCTGTTCCGCGTATCGCCCGGGCTGGTGGCGGGCTGGCGCGTCGCGGACACGGTGTCCGTGCTGGGGCTGTTGGACGTGCCGGTGGACATCGGCCTGTCCAATGGCCAGTCGCGGCGCATCCAGGCGCTCGGCGGAGGCGGCGTGGAGGTGTACCTGGGCAGCAACCTGTCAGCGCTGGCGGCGGGCCAGCTCGGCGTGGAGTCCTTCCAGGAGCGCTCGGGCGAGAGCCACACGCGCCTGGGCTACAGCGTACGACTGGGCCTGGGCGCCCGGCTCTTCTGACTCACGTCAGTCCAAAGCGCTCCAGCTTCTTGAGCAGTCCCTGGCGCGACAGGCCCAGCGCCTCCGCCGTGTGCGTGCGGTTGCCATTCAGGCGCCGCAGGGCCTCCTCGATTTCGCGCCGCTCCAACGCTTCCACCTTCTGAGCCAGCGTCGTGGAGCCCGGCGCGCGGGTGGCGTGCAGCCGCTCGCTGCCGGTGAAGGACAAATCCTCGGGCTGGATTTCACGCCGCTCCCCCGCCAGCACGGTGGCGCGCTGCATCTCATGGCGCAGCTCGCGCAGATTCCCCGGCCACGCGTGGGCCAGCAGGGCCTCCGCCGCGGCGTCCGACAACAGCCGGGCGCGCCCGTCCGGGCACAGGTGGGCGCACTGATTGAGGAAGTGCTTGGCCAGCAGCGGCAGGTCCGCGGGGCGCTCGCGCAGGGGCGGCAGGCGGATTTCAACGCCCTTCACGCGCCAGTAGAGGTCCTCGCGGAAGGCGCCTTCCTGAAGCATGCGCCCCAGGTCCTGGTGGGTGGCGGAGATGAGCCGCACATCCACCTGGACGGGCCGGTCCGCGCCCACCGGAAGGATGTCACCCGTCTCCAACGCACGGAGCACCTTCACCTGGAGGGACGGCGACATGTCGCCCAGTTCGTCCAGGAAGAGCGTGCCTCCGTCCGCCTCCGCGAAGAGGCCACGGTGGTCCTTGGTCGCCCCGGTGAAGCTGCCCTTCACGTGGCCAAACAGGGCGCTCTCCAGCAGCGACTCCGGCAGTGCGCCGCAGTTGATCGGGACGAAGGGCCCGTCGTGGCGGCGGCTCTTGAGGTGGACGGTGCGCGCGAGCAGCTCCTTCCCCGTCCCATTCTCGCCCGTGACGAGCACCGGCAGCTCACTGGCCGCCACGCGCTCCGCCAGGGACGTGGCCGCCAGGAAGGACGCGCTCTGCCCCACCAGTGAGACACCGCCCGCCGCGCGCGTGAGCGAGCTGCGCAGCGTCTCCACCTGCCGCTCCAGCGTCACCCGCGCGAGCGCCCGTTGCACCACCACCAGCAGCACGTCAGGGTCCACTGGCTTGGAGAGGAAGTCGTACGCGCCCAGGCGCACCGCTTCCAGCGTGTGCCGCGTGTCCCCTGCCCCGGACACGACGATGACCTTCGTCCCGGGCTTCGCGCTCAGCAACGCCGCGAGCCCCTCCAGCCCCGCGGAGACACTCCCGTCGGGAGGCAGCATCAGGTCGAGCAGCACCAGGGGGAAGTCGCGTGCGTCGAAGGCCGCGCGAGCGGAAGGCCGGTCTGCGGCTTCCACGACCTCGTAACCCGCATCGCGCAGCAGCCCGCCATAGACTTTGCGGAACGCGGCGTCGTCATCCACGAGCAGCAACGGGTGTGGTGCGGACATACGTGTCGCCTCCGCCTCAGTCCGGAAGCGGCGCCTGGCGTGGCGTCCCCATCAACTCCAGGGTGCGCAGTGCCACCTGGATGAGCGTCTGGGCGCACGGCTCACACCCACCGCCACAACACCGCGGCCAACGGCCTTCCGGGTTGCGCAGCAACGGGCGCACACAGGACTGGTAGTAGCTGGGGAAGCCGAGCTCCTCGCTGGCGCGGACCAGCGCGGCTTCAAACGGAGGTGGCGCGGGGGGAGTGACGTCGGACACGGGGCTGTCATAACAGCCACCGTGTCCGCTGCCCACTCGCCCGCGCCCCCCTCTGAATCAGGGTGTCACGACCATCCGGGCGCCCACTTGAGCATTGTTGGCGGGCACCAGGTCCGGGAAGCTGCCCATACTCACGTCCGCGGCCACGTACCAGACGTCCCCGCTGCTGACGGTGGCCCGCGACGACACCGACACTGTCCGGCACTGCCCCCGGGCAAGCGTCACGCTCATCTGCCCGACCCGCACATCCACCGCCGGGTCCAGGTGCTCGTCACGAGACAAGTAGGCCCTCACGGAGGCCGACCCCTGACCAAAGCCTCGATTGCAGACGGAGACCTCCGTCGGATACGCGTCACCTGCCTGGACGCCCACCGGGGCACTCACGGCCGTCACGGCGAAATCGCTCCAGCCCCCCACTGCGATGGGCACGGAGAACAAGAGGGCGCGCCACTGCTCGGGGGCATACACATCCCATGGGTCCCCGAGATAAGCCACCAGCCTGTAGGCGCCCTCCTGCGGCACGTTGGACCAGCCCCGCAGCGTCGCCTGCGCGCACGCGCCCGGAACGAGCGCCGGAACCACGACATACTCGGAGAGCGCGGAGACGGGAAAGTCATCCTCCGTGCGCAGCGCGAGCCCGACCGCAGTGCCAGGCTGAGCCACCGGGCTCCGGTTGCACACCGTCGCGGTGGCATTGATGGTGGCGTTCGTGTCGATCGCCGTCGGCGCTTGAAGGTCCGTGACGACCAATCCACTGAGCTGGGTCACCTGGATGATATCCCCCACGGCGCCGTTGTTGGACTCCACCAACTCCGTGATGGCGTTGTCGAAGTCGACCCGCGCCGCCAATCGAAACGCCCCCGTGTAGTAGGGCGCCATCGCCTCCGCGTCCAACGTGATGCAGGCCCCTGGCGCCAACGACTCGACAGACAGCTTCGCCCCCTGGATGCCCGCCGAGATCTCCGGGAGCACCTCCGGCACGAAGAGCGTCTGGACGGCCGCTCGCGGCGTCCGCACATTGCCCTGATTACAGACCGTCACCGAGACAGGCAGCTTCCCTTCGGGCCACGCCGCCCGCCCCTGGGCGGCGATCCGCGTCACGACCAGGTCAGGCCCGGTCCCCAGCCCCACCACGGGGCCTGTCAGCGCGTTGTTCTCCAGATGTGCCTCTCCCCCGACAGGCGCAACGAGTTCCACCGAGGCCTTCACATGGACAGTGGCGGGCAACCCCTGCGTGGGAACCGTCCCCACCACGGGAAGCACCGCGCAACCCTTGCCTAGCGCTCCAAAGGCCCGGGTCCCCACGCGAATGCCTGCCCGAGGGTCCGGGCCATCCGACAGCGCCACATGAACCGCCAGCGCCGACGCGGAGAGCGTTCCCGTATTGCAGACCGTGACTTCCGTGGTGAAGGAGGCCCCCGGAACGAGCGCGTGCGTCAGCGGCTCGATGCGTGTGACGGAGAGGTCCGCCGAGGAGCCCAGCAGGACGTCCACGGACCTGTCGTTGTTGCCCAAATGAGCCTCTGTCTGCGCGCCAACCGGATTCACCGTGGCCACCAGCCGCCAGCTTCGCGCCGCGTTCGCCATGGAGCCCAGCGACTCCTCCCACTCGATGCACTGGTTGGCCTCCAAGGCCGGGATGTTCCGCGATGAGACACGCAACACGCCTTCAGCGGAGGGCTCACTGGCACGAAGCTGGAATTGCACCTGCGTGGCGGACGCGGGAGCCGTGCCCTGGTTGCACACCGTCGCGCGCACAGGAAGGCTCCCGTTGATCGACTCCATGGCCGGTGCCCTCAGCGCCGCGACGACGTAGTCGGGAATCGAGCCCACCTCGAGAGGACTGACGACACTGAGGTTGTTGGTCTCGTCATCCTCGGGCCGCTCATTCAGCGGATCCACCATGAACGCGAGGTACGAAGTGCCCGGTTCGCTGAGCGCCCCGACGAACACGACGCGTTCGCATCGTCCGGCATCGAGAAAGAGCCACGACTGGTCGAGCATGACGACGTCGTCGGTGTCGATATGTGCGTCGGACGACCGATAGAGATATACCGTCGCCCACTCATACCCCTGGCCTCTGTTGCACACACGGGCAGCCACATGAAAAGGCCACTCCGGGCGAACGACCGAGGGCACCGCCACCGACTCCACGGTGAAGTCGGGAAGCGCGTCGAACGTCACGGAGTCGCCAGCGTGCGCGTTGTTCTCCTCCGAGACCTCGTCTACACGCGCGTGCGGATCCACCAAGGCCCCGACGAACCACATCCCCGACTGGGACGCCTCCTTGTTGGCGACGATTGAACGTGACGCGCACTTCCCGGCCCCCACCCATCCCGAGGAGACGGCCCCCAGCAACGCGTCCTCCTTGGCGATGCACACGTCCCGGGACACGTACACCTCGACGTCCGCGCTCCCCGCGCCGCGGCCGATGTTGCAGACCGTGACGACAACCTCGAAGGGGTCCCGCCCGTAGACGCGCGATGGCGCACGAACATCGGTGATGACGAAGTCGGGCAGCTCATCCCCACGCACCGCACGCGTCGTCGTTCGCGCCGCCGGAGGCGGACCCTTGCAGTCTTCGAATCTCACGGGAAGGTCGTGGGTGACCTCCCCGGAAACGCGCGGCGACGCGGCGAGCGCCATCGGCATTCCCAACACACACGGCGCCAGTTGCAACACAAGCCCTAGAAGCCCACCTGCAATTCTTGACGGCATCGTTCCCCCTCATGCTCCGGGGCTGGCCTTGAGTTCAGGCGGCAGCAACCCGGGGCATCGGGACGTGATCTAACATGCGGGCCTGACCGGAACGAATGCACGGGCGTGAGGAAGCCTCACGGGGATCCTCGCATCAACGGGTCCACGCGACGCGCCGCGATTCAGAGCAGCGAGGATTGCGCGGGGACTTCGGGTGCGCTCGCCAGGGGCTGGCACGAGGAACACCAGTACGTGTTCCGTCCACCGATGCGCAGGTGGGAGACCGGCGTGGCACAGCGCGGGCACGGCGCCCCCGCGCGGCCGAACACGTTGCGCCGGTGCTTCGCCTGGCCCTGAATGCCGAAGAGGTCTCGCTGGGTGCCTCGCATGCGGAGCCCTTCATCGAGAACCGCCTGGATGGCGCCGTCCAGCCGCACCACCTCTTCGGCCGTGAGAGACGACGCCAGCCTGCGTGGGTCAATCCCTGCCTGCCACAGGCTCTCGTCCGCGTCCCGGTTGCCGAGCCCCGCCACCACCCGCTGGTTGAGGAGCACCGTCTTGAGGGGACTCTTCCGGCGCCGAAGCTGCCTTGCCAGCACCGCCGGAGTGAAGCCCTCGCCCAGCGCCTCCGGCCCGAGTTCATCCAACTTCAGGCGCGCGGCCAGCTCAGCGGAAGGCGCCAGGGCGATGCGCGCGTAGCCCAGCGAGTCCGTGAACTGCAACTCCTCGCCCCCCTCCAGCTCGAGCACCACCAGTGTCGAAGACGGGCGCTCACTCCCCTTGGGGCGCAGCGCCAACTCTCCGAAGAGCATGAAGTGCAGCGCGAGCGTCGTCCCATCATCGAGCGCGAGCAAGATGAACTTGGCCCTTCGGTTCGCGGCGGTGACCTGCCGCCCCTTCAAGGCCTCGATGAAGTCTGGCGGCGACGGGAAGCGAACGACGGAGGGAACCAGGACCTCCGCCCCCGCGAAGCGGCGGCCCACGACGGCATGCCGCAAGTCCCGGGTGATGATTTCGACTTCAGGCACCTCTGCCACGCGGACGTCTCCTCCGCACATGCATGGTGCCAGCGACTGGCCACGCGCCACGAAGATGCCCACCCGCCATGGGGCCTGACCGCCCTCCGAGCAGAGCGCGCGGCGCTCAGCCCCAGGGCCGCCCGCAAGCGGACGCGCCCCTGGGACTCAGGCGCGGACCTCCACCTCGCGAACCTCGCGAGACACCTCCCGCACCTCGACTTTCACATCCAGGAACTGGGCGATGGTTTGAAGCTGCGTCTCGGCATGCCCATCCAATCGCAGCGTGCGGAACACGCCGCCCTTCGCCAGCGCCACGAGGAGCAGCAGTTGGTCACACAGGTGCTCGCCTACCGGCACATCCGCGTCGAGGTAGCGCTTCACCTCTTCAGCGACCTGTCCGGCCACGGCCTCCGCCCGCTTCCCCCGCTCACCAAAGCCGGTGAAGACCTCTGTCACGTGCTCGCTCTCCACTTCGGCGACCAGCACGTTGCCGGGCCCCAGCGGACGCTTCAGCTCCTCCGTCCGGAGTTCATCGGGCCGCCACTTCAACA
The DNA here is from genome assembly GCF_006547365.1 of Myxococcus sp. AB056. Classification (NCBI taxonomy): domain Bacteria; kingdom Pseudomonadati; phylum Myxococcota; class Myxococcia; order Myxococcales; family Myxococcaceae; genus Myxococcus; species Myxococcus sp. AB056. The sequence goes on from NZ_VHLB01000118.1 coordinate 15,817, forward strand.
TCGCCCCCGCCGTGCCCAGCTCGCGCTGCGCCACGTCGAACGGAATCATCGCAATCACGGCCTTCAGGTCGCGACGGACCACGCGCCCCCGCTCCAGCAGGTGCAGTGGCTTCAGCGGCGCGGGTCGCACGTCGACCCGGAACCGCCCGCCTCCCGCCGGGAAGAAACCGGCACGCTCCAGGGTCGCCTCCACGGACGGCCCCATGCGACGGACCAGCGGCAGATACGCCCGCTGGAGGAAGTCGAACGGTGGCGCCATGGGGTTGTGCGTTCCCCCCTCCAACATCAGCGTGGAAGGCCCCTCCGCCAGGAGCAGCGCCGGAAGCACCGTCTGGAGCACCAGCGTCGCGCTGCCCGCGGTACCCACCGCGAAGTGATAGTTCCCCGCGGCCAGGGCACTCGGCCGGAAGGTCAGCTCTCGCGAGCCGAGCTCCGCGCCCGACACCTCCGCGGCCCCCACGGCTTCTGCGGCCTTCACCGACGTCAGGTGCTGGCGCAGCAGGCCTGGCTTCTTCCGGCCCGCGCGGATGTTCTGGATGGTGAAGGGCTTGCCCGTCACCAGCGACAGCGCCAGCGAGGTGCGCAGCACCTGCCCCCCGCCCTCTCCCAATGAACCATCGATGCGCACCATGACGACGTCCTCCTTGCTGCTCGCGACTCACGAACCACCCGGCACGCACTGACACCCCCGTGAAAATAGCGGCGCCCGCGTCCCCATCCTGGCGGCCTTTCGGCCTCTTGGGGAGCGCGGGCGCCTCGGTGTCTTCATCCCGGCATGTTCACCTCTCGGTTTCTAGCCCTTCACGCACACGACCTGCTTCAGGGTATGGACCACTTCCACCAGGTCCGCCTGCGCCGCCATCACCGCATCGATGGGCTTGTACGCAGCCGGCGTCTCGTCGATGACGTCCACGTCCTTGCGGCACTCCACGCCGGCGGTCGCCTTCACGTGGTCCTCCACCGTGAAGCGCCGCTTCGCCGCCTCACGCGACATCACCCGGCCCGCGCCGTGGCTGCAGGAATGGAAGCTGTCCGCGTTCCCCTTCCCGCGGACGATGAACGAACGCGCCCCCATGCTTCCGGGGATGATGCCGAGGTCGCCCTCGCGCGCCCGCACCGCGCCCTTGCGGGTCACGAAGCAGTTCTTTCCGAAGTGGTGCTCACGGGCGATGTAGTTGTGGTGGCAGTTCACCGCCGCGTCCTTCAGCTCGAACGGAGGCAGCTCACCGCTCAACTGCAGCGCCTCCACCGCCTCATGCAGCATCAGGGCCCGGTTCGTCGCGGCGAAGTCCTGCGCCCAGCTCACCGCGAAGACGTAGTCCTCGAAGTGCTCCGTCCCTTCCGCCAGGTACGCCAGGTCCCCATCCGGCAGGTTGATGAACCAGCGGCGCATGTCCTGCTTCGCCAGTTCGATGAAGTAGCTCCCGATGCGGTTCCCCACGCCGCGCGAACCGGAGTGCAACATCAGCCACACGCCATCCGACTCATCGAGGCACAGCTCGATGAAGTGGTTCCCCGTGCCCAGCGTCCCCAGGTGCGACAGCTCCGGCCCACGGCCGATGCGCGGATGCTTCCCGACGATGCGGTCGTACCCCTCCACCAACCGCGCCCACTCCTTCTGGTGCCGTGCGGGCGCCACACGCCACGCCCCCACGTCGTTGCGGCCACCGTTGTCGGAGCGGCCATGCGGCACCGCCCGCTCAATCGCCGAGCGCACCCCACGCAGCGAGTCCGGAAGCTGGTCCGCCCGCAGCGTCGTGCGAACGGCGATCATCCCGCAGCCGATGTCCACACCCACCGCCGCCGGCACCACCGCCCCTACGGTGGGAACCACGCTTCCCACCGTCGCGCCGTAGCCGCGGTGCACGTCCGGCATCACCGAGACCCACTTATGGATGAAGGGGAGGCCGCGCAGGTTGCGCAGCTGCTTCTTGGCCTCTTCCTCGAACGGAACCCCCACCGTCCACGCCTTGATAGGGCGGCCCGCCTCGTCCGACAGCACCTCGTAGTTCCCGTTGTCGCGGCTCATCGTCTCCACCTTTCCGTCGTCCGCCGGGCGCTGCGTCCCGGTCACGGAGGAGGCCTAGAGCAGCCGGCGTGCCAACACGGTTGCCGAGGGAAGCCCCCCAGGCGAGCTGGCATTCCCTATCTCCTAGTATAAATTCCTATCTGGATGGCGAAATCACGCGCGCGCAAGACGGTGGTCCTGGGGATGCTCGGGACGACGCTCGACAACGGCCAGGGCCCCCATCGCTGGGCGCGGTGGCGGCCCACGGTGGCGCTGTGCCAGCAGGAGGACCTGTTGGTGCACCGGCTGGAGCTGCTGCATCCGCCGAACGCGACCTCGCTCGCGGCCATGCTGGCGCGGGACATCCAACAGGTCTCACCGGAGACGGAGGTGCGGGGCAAGGTCCTGGACATCCGGAACCCGTGGGACCTGGAGGAGACGTACGGCGCGCTGCTCGACTACGTGCGCGGCTATGCCTTCAACCCCGAGGCGGAGGACTACCTGGTCCACATCACCACGGGCACGCACATCGCGCAGATCTGCATGTTCCTGCTGGTGGAGAGCCGGCTCATCCCCGGCAAGCTGGTCCAGGTGTCACCCGACCCCAGGGACCGCGCGGGCGCGGGTACGCACACCCTCATCGACCTGGACCTGTCCCAGTACGACACCCTGGCCGCGCGCTTCCGGCAGGAGCAGCGCGAGGGCCTGGCGTTCCTCAAAGCCGGCATCGACACCCGCAACGCGGCATTCAACCGCCTCATCGAGCGCATCGAACAGGTGGCCGTCCAGTCCCGCGCGCCCCTGCTCATCACGGGCCCCACCGGCGCGGGCAAGTCGCAGCTCGCGCGGCGCATCTACGCGCTGAAGAAGGCGCGGCGCGGCGTGGCGGGCCCCTTCGTGGACCTCAACTGCGCCACGCTCCGGGGCGACGGCGCCATGTCCGCGCTCTTCGGGCACGTGAAGGGCGCCTTCACGGGCGCGCTGAGCGACAGGCCCGGTCTGCTGCGGCAGGCGAATGGCGGGGTGCTCTTCCTGGACGAAATCGGCGAACTGGGCGCGGACGAGCAGGCCATGTTGCTCCGCGCGCTGGAAGACAAGCGCTTCTTGCCCGTGGGCGCCGACCGCGAGGTGGAGAGCGACTTCCAGCTCATCGCCGGCACCAACCGGGACCTCCAAGTCGAGGTCGAGCGCGGGCGCTTCCGGGAGGACCTGCTCGCGCGCATCAACCTGTGGACGTTCCGGCTGCCCGCGCTGCGCGAGCGCCCGGAGGACATCCCTCCCAACCTGCTCTTCGAACTGGACCAGTCCTCCGAGGCCGTGGGCACGCGCGTCACCATGAACAAGGAGGCGCAGAAGCGCTTTCTGGACTTCGCCACGTCCACCGAGGCGAGGTGGGCGGGCAACTTCCGGGACCTCAACGCGGCGGTGCTGCGCATGGCCACGCTGGCGGCGGGTGGACGGATTACTCGGGACGTGGTGGACGAGGAGCTCGAACGGCTGCGCGAGCAGTGGCGGCCCTCCGGAGCGAAGGCTGCGGTCGTCGCCGGGGACCTGGTCGCGGAGGTGCTGGGGGAGAACCTCGCCAGCGAGCTGGACCGCTTCGACCGGGTCCAGCTCGCGGACGTACTGAGCGTCTGCCGGGCATCGCGCTCGTTGTCGGACGCAGGGCGCGTGCTGTTCGCTCAGTCACGCGCCCAGAAGAAGAGCGTCAACGACGCGGACCGGCTGAAGAAGTACCTGGCCCGCTTCGGGCTCACGTGGGCGGACGTCAGCGGGCGAGGCGCGTAGGCCGGACTCAGAGCATGGGCATGCCACGCGTCGTCACGCCCTTGCCTCCCTTGGCGCCCTGACTTCGCTGCGCGCCCTGCCCATCGCGGCCCAGGAGGTAGAACGACTCCTGTCTGGACACGAAGAACTTCCAGCCCTCCTCGGTGAGGTAGGCCGGATCCTCCTGCATCACGAAGACCTTCTGCCCATCCCACTCCGGCACCGACGTGGCGGTGTTCAGCTCGATGGCGATGTACGAGCCCAGGCGCAACGTCTTGGACTCCTCCTGCCGGCTGGCCGAACGGAAGTCGATGCTCGCGCCCAGCGCGTGGCCCTGGTTGCCCAGCGGGTGGCTGTACACCATGGCCTCGATGCCCTTCTCCTTCATCTCTGCCATCGTCTGCGTGTACACCTGCGCGGACGTGCGGCCCGGACGGGAGGCGCGCAGCATCAGCGCGTCCTGGAGTTCGATGGTGTTGGCCAGCGCCCGCTTGAGGCCCTCCGGCGCGTCCGTCTCTCCCTCGTTCAGCACGTAGGCCATCTTCTGCCAGTCGGAGTTCAGCCCCATGTAGGTGATGCCGAAGTCCACGTGCAGCAGGTCGCCGCGGAGGATGACGACGTCCTCCTTCGCGGGCGCCAGGAAGCCTCGCGAGCTGGCGCCGTCCGCGCCCTTGCGCTGCACGCGCAAGTCCGGCTGGAACCAGGTGTCCACGCCCAGCGCCCAGAGCCTGTCATAGAGGAAGCGGCGCACGTCACCGACGGTCGTCTTCCCCGGCACCACCACCTCCGGTGAGAAGGCCTCCTTCACCACGGCCTCCGTCAGCATCACCAGTCGCTGGTAGTGCAGCCACTCCTCGGGGATGCGCGTGTCCAGGTACTCCTCGATGAGCGGCGCGGCGCTCACGAAGCGGGCCTCCGCCTCCGCGCCCAGGGCCTCCACCAGGAAGGCGTAGCTGTCCTTCGTCAGGCTGCGCGTCACCCCACGCTTGCCGCCAATGCCCAGGGCAATCGTCCGGGGCTGATAGCGCGTGTTCAGGTCCGCCAGGATCTCCTGCGGCTTGCGCCCTTCCTCGGGCAGCTCGAAGAAGCGCGCGAGCGTGGCCTCCGAGTAGCCGGAGAGCGCGACGCGCTTGAGCCCCTCGGGCCCGGCGTCGACGAACACGAAGATGTCCCGGTTGCCCGCGTAGGGCCGCGGCGGCGCGATGAACTGGGTGAGCGGGTCGTCGTGGAACTCCTCGTTGACGACCACCCACATGCCCACGCCATGGCGGCGCATCATGTCCAGCAGCATGCCGTGGCGCTTCTCCAGCCAGGCTTCGCGCTCGGCGATCTGCTCCGACCAGGACATGAGGCGCGGCGGCGAGTCGTCAGCAGCGCCCTGGCGCCCCGTGGTGGCACAAGCGGCCAGCAGCAACAGCGGCAGGGCCGCCCACTTCGCGGACTTCATGTGAGGACTCCCATCGAGAAGGAGCCCGCACCGTATCGCATGAAAGCCAGGGGGCCTCCGCCTCCAGAGCCCTTGGATTCTCTGGAGACGGAGGGCCTGGGGTGCGCCCCCTCCCTCACTCCCTGGAAGTCCGCACTCCAGCGCCTCTCCGGATGAGCGCGTCCTCGACGCCCGCATCATGTGGTCGTCGGCCCCCCGGTCCCGACGCGACCACCCTTCGAGATGACGGCTGTCCCCCGACGCCGTCTGCTGGAGCGGGGCCTCATCCCCCGCGCGCCGAACTCAGAAGCTGGCGATCCGGAACTCGAAGTCGCTCTCGTCGAACGACTCCAGTTCCTGCCCCCCCAGGTCCTCCGCGTTCCCCCCCGCTTTCACGACACTCCGCGCGTCCCCCGGAC
>NZ_VHLB01000119.1:0-21262 GCF_006547365.1 Myxococcus sp. AB056
GGGCGCGGGGGGCGCGGCGCGGTCCGGCCAGCGGCGCACCACCTTCACCTCGGCCATGGCCTTGAGGGTGTCGCGCAGGCGGCGGCTCTCCGCGTCGAAGTCCGGGGACTCCGGGCCCAGGGGCTTCTGGAGCACCGCGAGCGCGCCGGCGCGCAGCGCGGCCATGGACGTCTGGATGTCGCGCTCCACCAGGGTGGACACCACCACCACCGGCGTGGGCACCTCCGTCATGATGCGCCGGGTGGCCTCCAGGCCGTCCATCCGCGGCATCTGGATGTCCATGGTCACCAGGCTGGGCCGCAGGCGCTGGGCCAGCTCCACCGCTTCCACACCGTCCCTGGCCTCGCCCACCACCGTCAGGGCGGGGTCGGCGCGGACGATTTCCACCAGCAGCCGCCGGGCGGTGGGCGAGTCCTCGGCCACCAGGATGCGCAACGGGTTGTTCTTCATAGCAGTCGTCTCAGCGTCTCCAGCAGGCTCGTCGGGTCGAACGCACTCTTCACCAGATAGGCACTCGCGCCGGCTTGCAGGCCGCGCGCCTTGTCCTCTGGCTTGCCACGGGCGGTGACGAGCACCACCGGCAACCGGGAGAAGCGCGGCGAGGCCCGCACCGCCTCGGTGAGGGCGAAGCCGTCCATGCGCGGCATCTCCACGTCCAGCACCAGCGCGTCCGCGCCGCCCGACTGGAGCCGCTCCCAGGCGTCCGCGCCGTCCACGCAGGCCACCACTTCATAGCCCGCGCTCTCCAGGATGCTCTGCTCCAGCGCGCGCGTGGTGGGCGAGTCGTCCGCCAGCACCACCCGCCGCCGCGTCCGCTGGGTGGCGGGGACGGGGAAGAGCGAGGCCGCGGGGCGGCCACCCGCCGCGCGGACCAGGGACACGGGGTTGAGCAAAAGCGACAGCCGTCCGTCCGGCAGCACCGCCGCCGCGGACACGTGCCGGGCCCGGCGCACGCGGTGGCCCAGGGAGCGCACCAGCGCCTCCTGTTCGGCGAGCACTTCATCCACCACCACCACGGCGCGCGCGCTGCCCGCGGCCAACACCACCGCGCCCCGGCGCGCGCGAGGCGGGCCGGGCGGCAGCCCCAGCACCTCCGCCAGCGAGGCCAACGGCACCAGCGCGTCACCGGAGGCCCACGCGGGGCGGCCCTCCACGTCGCGCACCTCGTCGGGCGCCAGGCGCACCAGCCTCGCCACGCTCTCACTCGCCAGCGCCAGCGTCTGCCCGCCCGCCGATACCAGCAGCACCCGCAGCGTGCTCAGCGTGAGGGGGACGTCCAGGATGAAGCGGGTGCCCTGGCCTGACCGGGTCGTCACCTCCACGCTGCCGCGCAGCCCCTCCACGTGCATGCGCACCACGTCCAGGCCCACACCACGGCCCGCCACCTGGGTCACCTCCGTCGCGGTGGACAGGCCGGCCAGGAACACCAGCCGCGCGGCCTCCTCGTCACTTTCAGGCACTCGCAGGCCCCGGGCGCGCGCCTGCTCCCGCAGCGCCCCCAGGTCCAGGCCGCGCCCGTCGTCATCCACCGTCACCTCGACGCGGCTGCCCTTGAGGCGCGCGGTGAGGAGGATGCGTCCCTCGGCGGGCTTGTCCAGTCGCTGGCGTTCCTCGGGGCTCTCCAGGCCGTGGGCCACCGCGTTGCGCACCAGGTGCAGCAGCGGCTCGCGCAGCCCCTGCAGCAGCGACCGGTCCAGCTCCAACGTGCCGCCATGAATCTCCAGCCGCACCTGCCGGCCCAGGCTGCGGGCCACGTCGCGCGCGGCGCGCTCCAGGCCCTCGCAGCCTTCCTCGAAGGGCAGGGTGCGCGCGCGGCGGACCTCGTCGTCCAGGCCCGTGGCCACGCCGCCCAGCGTCCGGCGGTCCGCCGCCAGCTCCAGCGTCACCCGCGCCAGCTCCGTCTCCGCGCGCAGCAGCGCCTGTTCGCCGGGCGTGCCGAGCACCGCCTCGCGGGCCTGCGCCAGCGCCTCGCGCACCGACTCCAGCGCGTCCGCGCGGCCTTCCAGCCGGAGCGTCGCCACGCGCAGCTCACCGCTGCGTGCCAGCAGCGCGTCCAGCTTCTGCGCGGAGACGCGCACGGGCAGCGCTTCGGCTCCGGCAAACGCGCCGCCGCTTGGATGCGGCTCCACGCTGGCCGGGGCGGCGGAGGGGGACGGCACCGCGTCCGTCAGCATGGGCGGAGGCGACGGTGGCGGCTCGGCGCGCGTGCGTTCGGGGGCGCCGGACCGGCGTCCGACGGCGCGCTCCAACTGGGGCAGCAGGCTCTCCAGGGGCGAGCCCGCCAGGTCCTCCCGCGCGGCCAGGCGCCGGCCCGCGTCGTCGAGCGCGTCCACGGTGGTGAAGCACAGCTCGTACACGTCGGGCGTGCCGGCGCCCGCGTCCCGCACCTGCTCCAGCAGCTCCTCCATGCGGTGGCAGGCCGTCTCCACCCGCGTGGCGCTGGCCGCGCGCGCCGCACCCTTCACGCTGTGCAGCGTGCGCAGCAGGGACGCCACGAGCTCCGCCATGCGCGCGGGCGCAGTCTCACGCTCCAGGGCCAGCAGCTCGCGGTTGAGCGAGACGACGTGGCCCTCGAGCTCCTCGAGGAACGTGGCCAGCAGTGCTTGGGCCAACCGGTCGCGGTCCATCAGCGCCCGTACTCTCCCAGCAGCCCCTTGAGCTTCTGGCCCATGCCGTTGAGGTCCTGCATGGCGCGTTCGGTCTGCCGCGACGAGATGAGGGCCTGCTGCGTGGCCTGATTCACGTCATGCATGGCCTGACGAATCTGGCCGATGCCGGTGGCCTGCTGGTTGGCGGAGGCCGCAATCTGCGCCGCCGTCAGCGAGGCCTGGGCCAGCAGGTCCGACAGCGTCTGGATGTTGGCGCCCGCCTCGGACACCACGCGGGTGGCGGTGGCCACGCTCTTGGTGCCTTCCTCGGTGGTCATCACCGCGCCGTGGGTGGCCTTCTGGATTTGCCCCAGAATCTGGCGCACCTGGCCGGTGGCCTTCTTGGACTGGTCCGCCAGGGCCTTCACCTCGGAGGCCACCACCGCGAAGCCGCGGCCGTGCTCGCCGGCGCGGCTGGCTTCGATGGAGGCATTGAGCGCCAGCATGTGCGTCTGCTCGGAGATGTCGTTGACGGTGGTGATGATGTCGCCAATGGCCTGGGCCTGCTCGGCCAGGGCGAGGATGCGCGAGGCGATGGACTCCACCTGCTCACGCACCGCGCCCATGGCGCCCACGGCCTCCTCCACGGCGCGGCGGCCGCTGCGGCCCACGTCCTCGGCGTGGCGGGCGGAGTCGCTCACCGCGCGGGCGCGGCCCGCGGCCTCCTCGGACGTCTTGGTGATTTCCTCGATGGTGCTCACCGTCTCCGTCACCGCGCTGCCCTGCTCCTGGGCGCCGGCCACCTGTTCGGTGGTGCTGGAGAGGATTTCCGCGCTGGCGCCGGCGAGCTGGTTGACGAACTCCGCCACGGTGCGGAGCGTGTGCTCGCGCTGCTCGGATTCCTTCTCCAGCTGGACCTCGTTCTGCTGGCGCTTCTCCGCCATGTCGTTGAACGCGCGCGCCAGTTGGGCCGTCTCGTCCTGGCCCTTCACGTCGATGCGGTGCTCCAGCTTCCCGCGCCCCAACTGCTCGGCGCCCACCATGAGCGCGCGCAGCGGCGTGGTGATGCCGCGGGTGATGATGTAGCTGCCTCCGCCGACGATGAGCACGCCCAGCAGCGTGCCGATGCCCAGCACCCAGAGGATGCGCTGGGCCATGTCCCGGGCGGCGGTGGCGTGCTCGTCCCAGCGCTCCTGCTCCGCCACCAGCATCTCGTCGATGACCTGCTTGACCTGGAGCATGACCTCCCGGCCCTTGCCGGCCTGGATGAACTTCGCTCCGGCTTCCAGGCCCTCCTGGCGGCGCAGACGGATGCCGTCCTCCAGCCGGTTCACCCGCTGGGTGACGATGGGCTCCAGCCGGTTCAGGCGCGCCCGCTGGTGGGGGTGGTTCGCCATGGTTTCGCGCAGGCGGGACAGGTCATTCTGGAGCGCCGCCGTCGCTTCCCGGTAGGGCACCAGGTAGGACTCATCCCCCGTGAGGATGAAGCCGCGCTGGCCGGACTCGGCGTCCATCAGCAGCGCGCGGACCTCGCGGATGATGCGGAAGTTCTCATGGGCTGTCAGCAGGCCCGCCGTGCTCGTCGTGAGCTGATTGGCGCCCTGGAAGGACACACCCGCCACGATGAGCAACATCAGTAGCGACAGTCCGAATCCGAGTGCGATGCGGTTCCCGATGCTCATACTGCTCCTTCGCCGGACATATCGAACATGAGGCGACTGTCACCCAGGAGCGCCTCTCCCTCCAGTACCAGGGTGCCTTCCCTGTCGGCCGCGGACACGAGGTGTCCGGCGGCGTCGTTCAGGGAGGTGGGCGGCGCCAGCAGCTCACTGCCCGCCAGCACGGTGACTTCCTCCACTTCCTCGGTGCGCACGCCCAGCTCCGCCCGCCCCACGCCCACCACGAGCAGCGGGCCCGCGGCGTCCGAAGGCGCGCGTCCGAAGAGCGGCGCCAGCTCCACCACGGGAAGCACCTCGCCATGCATCAGGGTGAGGCCGCGCAGCGCGGGGGGCGCGCCCGGCAGCGTCACCAGCTCCGGCGCGCGCACCACCTCCAGGACGAAGCGGGACTCCAGGGCATAGCGCTGGCCGGCGGCCTTGAAGCGGACCACCTCGCGCAAGGTGCCAGGGTCGACCTGGGGACGGGGCTCGCGCGAGAGTGCCCGGGCGCGGGCCTCCAGCAGCGCCGTGGCCTCCTCGGGCGACAAGGTGCCCTGTTCCTGCTCCAGGTCGGCCAGCCGCGCCAGCCGCGCGCGTGTGGCTTCCCAGTCGATTCCGCCGGAACCCGGCATCAGCTCAGCTCCTCACCGGCAGCCTGGGCTGCCTCCATGCGTGACCGCTCTCCACGCGCCACCTCGGCCAGCCTGCTGGCGCTCTCGCCGTCCGCGTGGGGCACGGGCGCGTCCGGAGGCAGGGCGTTGCACAGGTGCTCCGCCTCGCGCCAGGCCTTCAGGGCGCCGGACGTGTCGCCGTGCCTGCGTAGCACGCGCCCGAGGATGAGCCACGCCACGATGAGTGTGGGCTCCAGGTACAGCGCCTGCCGGACAGCGCGCTCCGCGTCCGCCGCGCGCCCCTGGCCCAGCAGCAGCAGGGACTCCAGGTAGCGCAGCCCTGCCACCAAGGGGTGCCGGGCGGCCGCTTCGGTGCAGGCGTAGACGGCGGCGGCGGCGTCCAGGTTCGCCAGCGCGCGCACCGCGAGGGCGGCGGTGTCCGCGTCTGAGTCCAATGCCCCCAAGTGCTGAGCCGCCTCGCGCCAGTGGCCCCGCGCCAGGGCCTGCCGGGCCGCGTGCATGGCCGCCGCGCTGGGGGCGTGTGTCGGTGTCTCGGCCCTGGGGAGGGCGCCGCTTCGCGAGGCGGGGGCACCGGTGCCCGCTGTGTTCCCGAGGACGGACCCCGCGCCGGCCTGGGGCTGGCCCGCCGCGCGCGTTCCTTCCGCCTGCGCGGAGGTCCCGACCGCTCCGGGGGGGCTCCAGGCCGGTGCCGTCGTTCTGGGCGCGGAGCCGCCTGGACGGCCCGGAGCGGATGCACCCGGGAGCGCGGTCCCCGTGGAGGATTCGGAACCGGAGGGCAGGCCCGTCGTGGTGGTGCCCAGGGAGGTGGTGCCCGTCGCGGTACCGGGTACGCCGGTGGAGGACGGGCTCCACGCGGCCGGGACGGGCAGGGAGAGGGTGGCTCCGGGCAGGGGCCGGCGGTACAGCACGCCCCATTCGGTGAGGATGGACTCCAGCGGCGCCAGCCCACCGAGCGGCGGGTCCGACGGGCCGGTGAAGAGGTAGCCGCCCTCATCCAGCGCGTCATGGAGCCGGCGGGCGACGGCTTCGATGGTGGGCCGGTTGAAGTAGATGAGGACGTTGCGGCAGAAGATGACGTCCAGCTTCCAGATGCCGCTGTCCGCCGACGGCCAGGTGTCGAGCGCGAGGTTGAGGTAGCTGAAGCGCACGTGCTTCCGCACCTCGGGTGACAGCACGTACCGGCGTCCCTCGGCGCGCAGGTGGGCGCGCATCCGGTCCGCCCAGCCGCCGCGCAGGGACCAGTCACCGTAGTGGGCCTTCCGGGCCCGGCCGAGCGCGCCGCGCGACACGTCCGTGGCGAACACGGCCATGTGCTCGTCCCAGCCTTCGCCCAGCAGCAGCGCGGCGATGGAGTAGGGCTCCTCGCCGGACGAACACGCGGCGCTCCACATCCGCGCGGTGTGGTCCGGGCCGTGGCGCTCGCGCAGGTCCGGGAGCACGACGCTCCGCACGTGTTCGAAGTGCTCGGGCGTGCGGAAGAAATACGTCTCCCCGACGGTGAGCTCGATGAGCAGGTCATCCAGCGCGGAGGGGTCTTCCGCGAGCCGCGCGCGGTAGGCGTCGAAGTCCTTCAGCCCGGCCCGCTCCATGGCGCGGGCGATGCCTTCCTCGGCGGACGCGGAGCAGCTCGGCGGAACCAGCCCGGCGCGCTCTTCCACGAGCGCGAGCACCGCCGCATAACCCGGGTGGCTCCAGGGACCCCAATTCACGCCGGCTCCGGCTCTGGCTCCTGCGGCGCGGCCAGGGCGGCATCCAGCTCCAGGGCCTCGGCCTCGGACAGGAAGGTGCGCAGGTCGTGGACCAGGACGAGCCCGTCCTTCAGCTTCACGGCGCCCGCCACATAGCCCACGCCCGGAAGCTGGCGCGGCGTGGCGTCCCACTCATCCGGTGTGAGGACGCGCAGGCCCTCGGCCCGGTCCACGCGCAGCACGACGCAGCGGTCGCCCGCGGAGGCCACGATGAAGTGGTCCATGGGGGACAGCGGGCGGGGCGGGTGGCGGAAGCGCAGGCGCAGGTCCAGCACCGGCAACAGCTCTCCCCGAAGGTCCAGCAGGCCCTCCACCACGGCGGGCGCGCGAGGGAGCGGTGTCAGGCGCGCCGCGCGTACCAGCTCGCGCACGTCGGGTGCGGGCAGTCCGTAGCGCTGGCCGTTCAGGGTGAACAGCAGCACCTCCGTGGGTGCGGGGATCATGTCCTGGGACATAAGTCGTGGACGTGGCCACTGTCGAACATTGATGTCGGCCCGCGGTCGTGGTGTCCACCAGTCCTCAGTGGGGACAGGGGGATGGGCCCATGGTTCGGGGGGAACACGACAAGTGCCCGCTGCGCGCCTGCCTGGACGAAGGCTCCCGCGTGCGGGTGGGGGCTGGGAGAACGGTCGCTCACTCTCCCAGGAGACGAGCGACGGCTTCGCGCGCGCGTCCGTCGATTTGCACTCCCCAGTGCGGGCCGGAAGACGTCGGCCACGGCCGGGTGTCCTGGCGGCATGGGCCAGTGAGCTGCGTTGCCCCGAAGGGCGATGTCATTGACGGGCGCTGCTCCAATCAAGCCACGCCACCGCACGTTCCGTTCACAGGCTGACGGCGACTTGCCGTACGGGGTTTGGCGCGTGTTGTCCCGGCCTCGCGTTCTCCACTTAATGTTCGCCATCGCCACTGCAATCAAAGCAATGGCTCTCACGCGTCGGCCGCCAGCGAAGCAAGACATCCTTCGCGCGTTCATGTCAGCCCTTGTAGCGGCGCTTCGCGGAGTCGAGGGGGGCGGGCACCATGGTGTTGGTAGAGGTGCTGGAGGAGCACCTCGACGAGGCCGAGTTCCGGTGGCTGCAGTGGGAGAAGGCGCTGGGGGCGCCAGACTTTTCACTGATTGAGGTTGCGAGGTTGGAGGAGCTTCTCCTCGCGCATCTGGACGGGCTGGTGGTGGGGGCATCCGCCTCGGTTGAATCCGTGCTGCGCCCCGCCTTCGCGACAGAGGACTCCTTTCGCATCTGCGCGGCGGCCTTCTCGCTGCTGGCCCTCGGCGAGGTGGACGAAGTCCTGCTGCGACTCCGCGAGGCCGAGCCCGAAGCGCGTGGCTCCATCCGACGGGCCCTGGAGCTCAGCGAGTCCCCGGGGCTGGGCGCACGCCTGCTCGACGTGTTGAAGCAGGAGGACACCGCGCCGCAGGTCGAGGTGCTGGAGGCGCTGGCGTTTCGTCAGGAGGCACCTCCGGAGGTGCTGGCGCACTTCATCACCCATGACGAGCAACGGGCGCGGGTTGCGGCCCTGCGTGCGGCTCTGCCCTTGCCGGAAGACGTTGCGCGAGGGCTGCTTCCCAGCCTGCTGGACTCCCCGCACCCCAGTATTCGCGCGGCGGCGATGGGTGCGGGACTTGCGTCTGGCGTGAGGTCGGCCTGGGAGACGTGCCGCACCGCCGTGCGCGCTCGCGATGCACACAGCCTTGAGGCCATGGTGCTGCTCGCCATGGGCGGCAGTGAGACAGACATCGCCTTGCTGCTGGGGCTGCTGGACGTGGAACAACTCCGGCCCCATGCGCTCTGGGCCCTGGGCTTCAGCGGCCGGGCGGCGGCCATGGAGGCGTGCGTCGCGCACCTGGAGGTGCCCGCGGCGGCACAACTGGCCGGGGAGGCCTTCTCGGCCATGACAGGCCTTCGGCTGGAGGCGCCCTACGCCCTGCTCCCTGGCGAAAGGCCCGAGGGGGCTCCTCCGCCACCGGAGTTGCAGGAGGACCTGGACGCGGACCTGGTGCCCAGGCCCGAGGACGACTTGCCCTGGCCGAACGTGGCCGCCGTCCGGGGCTGGTGGGATGCGGAGAAGAAGCGCTTCGCGAAGGGGACGAGGTACCTTCTCGGTCGCCCCTTCAATGGCAGCGTCCTGGTGGAGGCGCTGGAAACCAGCCCCATCCGGCGCCGCCATGTCCTCGCCCGCGAGCTGGCGCTGCGGAGTCAGGGCACGTTGATGGTGCGCACTCGGGCCTTCACGCACGTCCAGCGCGCGGAGCTGGCCAAGGCCCGGGCAGCCAGCGCTCGAATCCACACGCGGTCCTTCGACAGCGGCCTGCGCTGAGGGCAGGCCCCAAGCCGCGCTCCTTCACACGGCACGCCTCGTCACCAACCATGTGGGTACTTCAAAACCAGACACCCTATGCGGCGGAGCGGACGTGGGTTCGTGACAAGGACGGCCACCACCACTGGGTCATCGCGCTCAAGGCGACCTTCGACGTCGACGACGCGGGCCACCTCCGCCCTGCCGACGCGCAAGAGCCTCCGCTGCGGGAGCCCGTCTACTGGGGGGAGCCTGGGCGCTCCAGTCTGCGCTACGAGGCCGAACTCGTCGCCCCCAAGCTGAACACCGACGTCCTCATCAACGCTTGTGCCCATGCGCCCGGTGGGCGGCCCGCGCCCAGCGTCGAGGTCGCCGTCCGCATCCACGATGTCGACAAGATGCTCGTGGTGCACGGAGAGCGCTTCCATGCGCGCGGCCTGGCGGGCGTGAGGCCTTCGTCTCCCAAGCCCTTCGTCACCCAGCCCATTCTCTACGAGTGGGCCTGGGGAGGCACCGACACGCGCGACGCGGACACGCGCAAGCACGTCAGTGACTCGCGCAACCCCGTGGGCCGCGGGGTGGCCAGCCGGGAGGCGCATCTGGTGGACCAGCCCGCTCACCGCATCGAATACCTGCGGGGCAACCCAGCGAAGTCGGGGCCGGCTGGCTTTGGCCCCATCGCCAGCTATTGGTCTCCGCGGCTCGAACTGGCAGGCACCTTCGACGAGGCCTGGCGGAAGACGCGACACCCGCTGCTGCCGCGAGACTTCGACGAGCGCTTTTCTCTCTGCGCCCCCGCTGACCAGCGGCCTTCACGCCACCTCGTGGGTGGAGAGAAGGTGGCCCTGGTGCACCTCACGCCGAAGGGCACGCTCCACTTCACGCTGCCGCACCTGCGCTTCGGCTTCACCACCTGGTTCGGTGCCGTCCGGCGCTTCCATGAGGCCACCCTGGGCACCGTCGTCATTGAGCCTGAGGTGATGAAGGTGCGCATGGTTTTCCAGACGAGCTTGAGAGTCGGTCCCCAGGACACCGAGCGCCTCGACTTCACAGCCATTACCGAGAGGACGGACTGACATGGGCGTCGACGCGGTACTCGTGGCATCGGGAGCGCGTGCCCCGGTGGGGACGACGGCGGAGAGCGTCGCGGCGGCGGTGCGTGCGGGCATCAGCCGCGTGCGGCGCGTCCAGTTGCCGGAGCTGGGGCGCCAGTCCGATTCCTTCATCGCGAGGGACGGGCTGTTGGACGCGCAGGGGTGGAGCGGAGCGGCGCGCATGGCCGCACTGGGGGCCATGGCGTTGGAGGAAGTCCTCGCCAGGCTGGCACCCGCCATTCCCCCGGAGCGGTTTGACGTGCCGGTGCTGGTGGGATTTCCCGAGGAGCGCCCGGGCTGGAAGACCGCGGATGCCGCGCGCGTCGTCGCCGCGCTCGCGGCTCTCGGGAGTGCGCGTCTGCGCCTGCAGGTGGAGCCTCGGCTGACGGGCCACGCCTCGGCGCTGGAGGGACTCCGAGACGCCATGACACGGGTGGGCCGCGCCGCCCGCTGTCCGCTGGTGATTGTCGGGGGCGTCGACAGCTACCACGACGTCCAAACGTTGGCCTGGCTGCGCGAGCGGAACCAGTGGCTGGAAGAAGGGACGCGCACGGGCTTCGCCCCCGGCGAGGCCGCGGCCTTCGTCGCGGTGATGGCCGCTCCGGACGCGCGTCGGTGGAGGCTGGCACCCCACGCCACGGTGCGCGCCGCCGCCACGGCCCGTGAGACGAAGCTCATCCACACGGATGCTCTCAACCTGGGCGAGGGACTGACGGCCGCCGTAGGGGAGGCGCTCGTGCCGCTGGAGGACACGCGCGAGGTGGTGGCGTGCGTCCACAGCGATCTCAACGGCGAGCGCTACCGCTCCGAGGAGTGGGGCTTCGTCGCCCTGCGGCTGGGGGCCGCGTTCCGCGACGCCTCCGTCATTCACACACCTGTGAGCAGTTGCGGCGAGGTGGGCGCCGCCACGGGGGCGTTGAACCTCGTCCTCTGCGCGCAGTCCTGGCGGCGTCGGTATGCGAGCGGCCCCCGCGCGCTACTCTGGGGCAGTTCGGAAGCCGGGTTGCGCGCCGCCGCACTGCTGGAAGAGCCACTGTCCGGAAGTGAAGGAGGAGTGAAACCATGGCCAAGGTAACCGTCAACTTCCCGAGGACGCCCGTTACCCAAGGCAGCGCGGGAGTTGCCGCGGCCACACTGCCCAACGTCTGCAAGATGCCCGGCCCACCGGCGCCCTTCGTGCCCACGCCCCTGCCCAACATCGGCAACAGCGGCGATTCGCCCGAGGGGTATTCGAAGACAGTCACCATCAACGGGCACCCCGTCGCCATTGCCGGTGCCAGCTTCGGCAGCAAGGGGGACATGGCCAGCAAGGGGACGGGAGGTGGCCTCGTCTCCAGCACCACCCACGGCCCGACGAAGTTCATCGGCCCCGGCTCGATGAACGTCAAAATCGAGGGGAGGAACGTGCAGTTGCTGGGCGACCCCATGCTCAACAACTGCGGACCGTCCGGCAGCCCCGCGAATGCCGCCACCATGACGGGCATCATCCAGGCCTCCGGCGTCATGACCGTCATCTACGGCGATGACATTCTGTGCTCGCTCTGCGGGAAGACGCACCCACTGGAGGCGGGAGAAGAGGCGCAGACGGCGATTGCGGCGCTGTTCATTCGACTCCAGGAAGCGCTCGACGCACAGAAGCAGCAGATTCTCCAGCGCAGCAAGCTCGCCAAGGAGATGAATCAGAAAGAAAAGCTCTTCATTCAGTTGGAAGAAAAGAACACGGAAGAGAATAGGAGAATGGGCAGAGGGATAAATTCGAAGCAACGAGAGGAACTGGCCGCACTCCCAGTCGAAATCGCGGCTCTCGGAGAGCAGATTGAGGCACTTGATGTCTTCCTGGATGCAAATGCAGTGCTTCGATACGCCCTAGGCACAGGCTCATACACCAAGGGTTACATGATTGGAGCCATGGTATGCACATGCAAAGGAAGAAAGCTCGCCGCCTGCTCAGGCCAGGCCCCTCCGGGCTTCATGAAAGCTGTGCAGTCCGCGGGGTTTGAGTGCGCAAGTCCGCCTGTTGGCCCTGAGAGCGAGAAGAAGGTTTGGGACTGCGCCGCCAAGCAAATCATGGAAAAGCATGGGGGACACAAACCAAGGCAACTCATCGAGCGACTGTTCTACCCGGCGATCGAGGGCCTCAAGCCCGACCGCGGCCCCAGAATCAAGTTCAAGGTTCGGCTAGAAGACCTGGCCACCAAGAAGCTCTCCGAACCAGAAGAGCGCGAGCAGGCATTCAACAACGGCGAGAATGTGCCCTCATGCGCCAACTGCCAGGAAAAACTTCCCGCCATGTACTGCAATACAAACTGCGCCTAGGTCGGAGCTCTAATGAAACCCTTTATTGAATTCGTCGAGAAATACCACCCTGGCTTCTCTCGGGAAATTGAGCCAGCAGATAAATATGACATAGCCACTCTCGAGAGACGTGCGGGTGCACTTCCAGGTGCTTACCGTCGCTTTCTTGAGACTATGGGAACAAGCATGGGAGATGTTGAGCTTGCCGAGGCCTCTCTCTCGATTGAGGGAGCGCTCAACGCCTACACCCTGTCTTGGCTGAAAAGCGACCGGTACATCCTCTTCGCTGAAGATAACGGACTCTCCAGCCGACATTGGTTCCTCGATCGCCTGGGTCCGCATGGAGCCGACGATTGCATGGTCGTCCGCAGGGTGTTGGCAGAAAACAATCCTCCAGAGGTAAGCACCCCCCAGTATGTGGGGCTGGAGGAATTCCTCTACTACGAAGCCTTCAAGGAGCTTCGTCTGCCGCAACTGCCTTTCCGGCGAAAGTTCTCATCGCCGGATGATGCAGATGCCGCAGTTCGCTACCGTTCGGACGTGGTGACTGCGTTGGCCGAAGAGAAGGGCTTCAAGCGCATCCCGCCTGCCGAGCACTGCGCGCTGTACGAGCGGGGAGACGCCGCGCTGCTGCTCTACCGACACCCGACTCAGCCCACCTTCTCATTCATCCTGGGATGCGATGACTCGGCGGAGCTGGAGCGACTGCGCCAGGAGTTCGAGGCACGAACGGGGCTGAAGAGCGTCGTCACCCGGTAGGCGCAGCGGAAGAGTCGGCATCTCCGCCCGCAACACGTTGGACCTCGGCTCGACGTGTCGTGTGCGCGGGACGCGCCTCGCTTCTTGCGAGGACACGGGCGTTGCTTGGGCTGATTTGCGCCCGGCGGACGCCCTCACGGGAACATCACGTTGCCCAGGATGACGGAGCGCTTGTCGCCCTCCGCCCAGACCGTCAGCGTGTAGGGGCCTGGGCTCATGGTGTCCGTGGCCTCCGCTTCCACGATGAACTGGCCGACCATGCCCGCAGCGGTGGGCGCGGCCTGCCAGACGCGTAGCACGCGGAGCGCGGCCCCCTCGCGGGGAACCAGCGTCGCGCTCCGGGCCTCCCATTGCGCGTCCCCGCGCAGTTCCTCGCATTCGACGAACACAGCCACCTGGGTGGCGGCGCGATAGGTCGTTGCGTTCGTTACATTGAGCGCGTTGCGCGGATGGAGCACGAGTTGTTCACGGCGCCATCGCGCCCGTATGCCATTGGCGTCCAGTTGCTTGGTGGCCAGCATGCCGGTGAGGCCATCTGGTAGGTTCCGGGCAGCCTCCATTCGCGCCAGTTCGTTTCGCAGGCGCCGCAGCTCTTCCTCCTTCTCCAGCAACTCGGCATGGAGCGAGTCCGCGCTTCGGGCCTGTCGGTGGACTTCCACCTGACGGTCGGCCAGGGTGGGGTGGGGCACCAACCTGAATGTCGCGCTCGTGGGCGCGGCGCCGTCCGCGAAGTGGACGGTCAGCCGCAACTCCTCGCTGTCCTCCACGCTTGGGGAAGGCATCAGCGTCAGGGTGTCACCCGCCAGTCGGACGCGAGTGAAGCGTTTTTCGCCTTCCAGCTCCGCGCGGGCCACTGGCGTGTCGAAGAGCAGCAGCGTGCCCACTCCAGGGCTGATGCGCACTTCCGGGGGCGGCGTTGCGGCCCGGGGAGCATGGAGGCCTACCGTGAGGCGCCGCACTGTCTGTGCCCAGGGCGCGACAGGGGGCAGCGGAGTGGATGCAGCCTGCGCCACAAAGAGCGTGTGAATGAGCAGGGCCGTCGCGGAGGCATTCATCACGGGAGCGCCCTGGTGCGGGAACGCGGTATCACTCGAAGCGCCTCACCACCTTCAGGCCCGCCACGGAGTCGATGATGGGCTCGGCGGGCGGATGGTTTCCTGACACGCGCGGCGTGCCGCGCTCGTTATCGCCTGGGTAGTAGAGTTCCATGCACACCGGGAATCGCTCGCCGTCCTTCTCTGCTTCCGTGAAGCGACCGTAGACCCGCTCGCTCACGCTGAGCCGTCCGCTCAAAGTCGCGTTCGCCAGTTCATAGGGCGTGGCCCCGATGCGGACGCGCACCCAGCCCTCGCTCACGGTGATTCTTTTCGGAGTGCCTCGGGCGAAGATCACAGAGCCCAACTCACCCACGCGGAGACCTCGCGCCTCCATGGCTTGCAGCGCGCCCTCTGGGCATGGCTCGGAGGGTGGCGCGGGACGCACCTCGGGCCCGCTCGGGCAAGCCAGCGCGGTGCATGCGGCAGCCGTGGCGGCGGCGCGCCGGGCCAGTGTGCCCACTGAGCGCGATGGCCGTGAGGGGAGAGGAGATGAGGGAGCGATGTCTGGCTTCTTCACGGGTGATGCTTCTTTCGGGTCGCGCGCCATGAGAGGGGCAGCGGTCGCGGGGAGGAGGGCCGCCGGTGAGGGCGGGACCGCGGCCCGGACAGCTTCCGGCGAGGTGTGCGGTGACGCCATTTCTGGACGCTCCCTGCTCGCTGGAGGCGCGTCGTCGCGTCGCGTGAGTTCCCATGCAAGCGTCAGCGCGGCCAGGGTGCTCACCATGAGCGCCAGTGCGGCGGGTCTCCAGGAACGTAAGGCCCTCGGCGCAAGTCGCTTGGAATGCGCTGCGCCCCCAGGCGCCGCCTCCTCCCGTGCGTCCCCTGGCCTCGCGCGGCCACCGTCGGCGGAAGGCCGGGCGCGCCCTGGTCGTCTGCCGCGTCTGGGCGGCGACAACGCGGGCTCACCCTGGTGCCGCCATGCCTCCAGCCCACCCTGTGGTGGCGGTGGCGCTGGGCGCTCGGGTGGCTCCTCCCACGACGCGCACAGCGGCCGGTCCCACTCGACGTCCGCGGCGGCCAGTGCTGCCTCCAGTGCTTCGGCCAGGGCGGCGGCGCTGGGAAAGCGCGCCG
This sequence comes from Myxococcus sp. AB056, assembly GCF_006547365.1. Taxonomy (NCBI): domain Bacteria; kingdom Pseudomonadati; phylum Myxococcota; class Myxococcia; order Myxococcales; family Myxococcaceae; genus Myxococcus; species Myxococcus sp. AB056. Next base: position 15,238 of record NZ_VHLB01000119.1, read on the forward strand.
TGGGCTGCTTCTCCAGCAGCCGCGAGCACACCGCGTCCAGCGGACCGGGCACCCTCGGGTTCACGGCGCGAGGCGGCTCGGGTGGCTGCGAGATGACGTGCTCCACCTCCGACGGCGTCCCTGGGGCGGGGAAGGGGGAGCGGCCCGTTAGCACCCAGTAGAGGACGACGCCCAGCGCATACAGATCATCTGCGGCGGTGGGCGCGTAGTGCGCCCCCTCCTCGCCCGCGTGCGACTTGCGGAAGGCCAACGCCTCCGGGCTGCGGTACTGCGGTGTGCCCGGGGGAAGCACCCCCCAGGTGAGGCGAGGCGCGCCGGGATAGGAGCCCACGCCGAAGTCCACCAGCACGGGCGCCCCGGTGGCATCCCGCACCATGATGTTGGACTCCTTGAGGTCCCGGTGGAGGACGCCTTTCGCGTGCGCCGCCGCGAGTCCTCGGGCCAACCCCAGCGCCAGCGCCGCCGCCTGTCGTGGGCTGGGGTTCTCCTCATCCACCCACCGGTTCAGCGGTCGCCCCTCCACCAGCTCCATGGCCAGGTAGAACCACTCGGGGGCGGTGTCCCGCCACAGGCCGCACGCGTGGAAGCGCACGACATTGGGGTGGTTCATCCTCCGGAGGATGTCCACCTCCCGCTGGGCCCAACCGCCCAGGGCGGAGAGCGACTGGAGCTTCAGTGCGAAGCGCGCGGTGCCTCGCCGGGCGCGGAAGACGGCGCCGCAGCCGCCCATCCCGAGCAGGCCCTCCACGACGAAGCCCCCCACCTGGGTGCCGATGCCCACGTCTCCCCGAAGGCGCTGGGCCTTCATGCGCCCACCGCTGGAGGCTCGCTCCGCCGCGCGCCTCTCCTGTCAAGCTCATCGCTTCCCTGTCGCATGGGGCTTGTCTCTGGAGGGATGGGACGTGGCGGAAGTGGGAATTTATCTTCTCCAAAACCCCAAAGGTAGAGTCTTGCCCTTCGCCTCGCCAGGCGCCGGTCGTTGCTTCCACCCCAGCCATCCCCTCCGGATGCGCTACGTTCTCCCGCGTATGGACGAACAACTGGGCATGATGGTGGGAAAGGCTGCACGTGAGGCGCGTGCGCGCCTGGGGTTGACGCAGGTGGAGGTGGCGGCCTTGGTGGATATGCACCCCATGGTCTACAGCCGAGTGGAGCGCGGGAAGATGGTCCCCAGCGCGGGGATGCTGCGCCGCCTCAGCATGGTTCTTCGCATCTCCACGGATGAGCTGCTGGGGCTGGCCCGGCCCGGCAAGGACGAGCGGCGTGAGCAGGAGAAGGAGCCGCCGCTGCTGCGCCGGCTGGTGACGTTGGCGCGTGAGCTGGACGAGCCGAAGCTGGAGGCGCTCGTCACGATGGCCCGCGCGCTGACCCGATAGGGGGCATCAGGGCTCGGTCGTCACGGCGGGAGTGGCTGCTCCGAGCTCATGGGCCTCCAGCCCGGAGGAAAAGAACCGCTCGTTGCCAGGCACCGTCGCGTCGCGGTTCTGGCTGGCCCCGGTGATGAGGCGGGCGAGCTCTTCGGCGGCCTCCTTGCGGCCATAGGGGCGGCCGTCGCTGGCCTCCCGAACCTGGACGAGGCACTCCCGTAGCACGTCGCGCATGTCCTCCGCCGTGGTGTAGCGCTCGGCGGCGGGTTTGCGGAGGGCCTTCCTCAACGCGGCCCGGAAGCCTTCGGGCAGACCCACGGTTGCTTGCTCCACGTCGTCTGGCGTGTAGGCGTCCATCAACATCATCAAATACGTGAGCGGCAGCGAGGGCTCCTCCTCCACGGGAGCCCGCTGCCGCCATGGAGGAGGCTCCGCCAGCCTTTCCAGGGCGTCATGGAAGAGGTGGCGTCCCGTGGCCAGCTCCAGCAGGACGAGTCCCAGCGAGAAGAGGTCCGCCGCGGGAGTCAATGGAAGACACTGCAGGTACTCCGGCGAGGTATAGGCGGCATCTCCCTTGCGCAGGCCGCCCTGGGTCTCCTCGCGCCCGCCAAGGTGCGTGTAGGCCGCGCCGAAGTGCGTCAGCTTCACCTCCCCGCCCATTCCCACGCTCACGTTGCGCGGGCTCACGTCCCGGTGAATCATCCCGAGCCGCGCCCCATGGTCATCCGCCAGCCGGTGCGCATAGGCCAGCGCGTCGGCGACCTCCGCGCCCACGTACAGTGCGAAGGAAGTGGAGACGGGCTGGCGCCGCAGGGCCATCAGGCTCAACACGCCGTCCAGGGTGGGGCCGTCCACGTACTCCATGATGACGTAGGGTTTGCCTGACTTGACGGTGAGCAGGAGGACCTTGGCGATGGCCGGGTGGTTCAGCCGATAGGCCCGCTGGACCTCTTCCACCAATCGGTGCCTGCGCCTTGACGTGGCGGGAGAGCGCACGCGCCGGATGAGGACCGGCCCGCTCAGGCCGTGGCGCTCCTGTCGCTCGGCCAGCATGAGGACCTCGCCGTTGGGACGTGTGTCCAGGGTGCTGACATAGATGTACCGCGTTCCCGCGACCTGGAAGAGCGTCGGCCGTCGCGCTGGATGCTCCCGGGCCCGCTCCTCCTCGGTCATCGGGTGGAAGCTGGGCTGCGTGGGGTGGGTGGGCACGGAGACTCCCGGTTTTTTAGATATAAACCTCCACAGTTTATATTGTGATTGGAGCCGGGTGAAGAGGCGCATGGGGCCTGGCGCATCTTCACCTCCACGGTGGATGAGGCGTGGACCTCATCCCCGGGAGCGCGTGCGGGGTGTCTCAGCGCCGGCGGCGGCGCAGCAGGGCCAGGGGCGAGGCGGCCATCAGCAGGGCCCACAGCGGCGCGCTGCCCGCGGCGGCGCAGCCTCCGCTCTCCTCGTCCTTGTCACCCGGCTCCAGGCCCGGCGTGCCCTGGCCCACCTTCACGCTCAGCTTCGTGGCGGCGGCCCGGTCTCCGTCGGTATGGAGGTCCGCGTTGGAGGAGTTGCCAGCGCCGAAGAGGGTGAGGGTGACGTCCGTCGCGGGGGCGACGAGGCTGAAGTTGAAGCGCAGCTCGTCGTTCGCGAAGGGCTGGGGCTGCGAATGGGTCAGCTCGGTGCCGAGCTTCTTCATGCCCTCACCGGGTTGGAGCGTGGCCGCCGCGCTGTCCACGGCGATGCCCACGCCGCCTGTCCTGGCGGGGCCACCCCGGATGATGAAGGTGTACTGGCCGGTGGCGCCCGGCGCGAGCGTGGCGGGACCTTCGAGGGCGACAGTGGGGAGGTCCCCGCCCTGATGGCAGGTGCTGCACGTGGGGCCTGTCTTGCCCGTCTGGCCGGTGACGCCCGTGCTGGTGGCGAAGGCGGGGATGGACCACAGCGATGACACGACGACGACGCCCGCGATGCGGAACGGAAGACGCATGGACACTCCAGGAGGTGGGTGAAACCAGGTGGTGCTACAGCCGGGGCCCCGCGAGAGCGGAGCCCCGGGGACTTCCGCTGGCGTTGGTGCCTAGCGGAGCTGGAGCAGGGAGAAGGACAGGCCCCGCGTCGTCAGCGTGGGCCGCCCGTTGTCGCCCAGCACGTGCAGCGTCGTGGACGCGGAGCCCGCGCCGAACTCGGTGTAGAGCGTCTGGTTCTCGGTGTGGAAGAGGAAGCTGCTGCCCGAGGTGGCCGGGAACTGGGTGTTCCGCGACGTCGTCAGCGTGTTGAGATTCAGCGCCCACCACTGCCAGCCGGCGCCGCTCGCGATGCCGCGGGGATGCGCGCCCTCCTGCACCGGGGCGACGCTCTCATCGAGCACGCGCAGGTACGCCGTGCCCGACGGGCCGGGGACGAGCGAGCCCGCGGTGCCGCCGCCCACGAGCTCCGACAGCGAGCGGTGGAAGCCGGCGTCGAAGGTCCGCGTCTGCGGGTCGAACCGCAGCAGGCACGGCTCCGGCGCCGCGTCGGCCGACACCCGGTGCACCGCCGCGCCGTAGGCCTCCGTCGCGACGTAGACCTTGCGGTCGGGGGCGAGCACGGCGTCGTGTGCGTAGCCGCATCGCTCATCCGTGACGATGGTCGCCGTGTCCGTCGCCGTGTCGACGACCACCACGCCCGTCCTCGGGGTGATGCCCACGCCGGCCACGGGACGCCAGCCCACGGGAATGATGAGCTGCCCGTTGTCCGAGACGACCGAGCCCGAGAAGGCCATCTCCGTGCCTTCGAGTTCCAGGTCGCCCAGCGCGATGTTGCCGGTGACGGTCATCTCCGTGGGGTTCCAGATGACCGCCTGCGCGGTGATGCCGTCGAAGAAGTACGCCTTCGTCGCCGACACGAACTGGAAGTTCGCCTGGTACTCGCCCAGCGACATCACGCCCAGGCTGGCGAAGCTCACCGTGCCCGACTGCTCCAGGCCGCCGCCCTCGGTGAGCGAGTAGCGCGTCACGACGGGGCTGTCGTCCGACACCACGTAGACCTGGCCCGACTTGCGGATGCCCACGCCCAGCGCACGGCCGGACACCTTGATGGCGCCGTCCAGCGACAGTTGCGCGGTCTGCTCCGCCTCACGCGTCACCACCACGTAGCTCGCCGCCGGGTCGGCGTTGAGGTCCTGCGTGGTGAGGGCGTACAGCGGGCCGGTGTCGTCGTCGCCGGAGTCGTCGCAGCCGCCCAGCAGGGACAGCGCGAGCGCAGCGGCGGAGAGTCGGAAACCCGAGCGGGCAAACAGATGCGTCATGAAGACGGCCTTCCTGGAAGTGGAGTGGGGCGCCGTTTCACCCGGAACCGAGTTGTGGGCTTGGGTGAAAACGATACGCATTCTCAATTTCAGGAGTTGTTTAGGCGGAATTCATGAAAAGTCAAGAAGCAGGCGGGAGGCCCGCGAGGCTCAGCGGTGGTGTCTGTGGCGGTCGAGCACATTGCGCGCGTCCCAGATTCCTCCTCCTGCCTGTCATTGAAGGGCTTTGCCGCGTCCCGCAAGGCAGGGAGCGTCAAGCCACGGCCCGTGGGCCGCTCAAGGGCAGCACGACGGTGAACGTGGCGCCCTGGCCCGGGGTGCTGGCCACGCGGATGTGGCCTCCCATTGCCTCCACGAGCTGGCGGGTGATGAAGAGCCCCAGGCCCAACCCGCCATAGTGGCGGCTGGAGACGGCGCGTTCGAAGCGGTCGAAGATGCGCTGCGCGTCCTCCGGTGGAAGGCCGATGCCGTGGTCCTCCACCTCCACCATCGCCTGTGTTTCGTCCGAGCGCACGCGTACGTCCACGGGGGCTCCGTGGCCGTATTTGAGCGCGTTGGACAGCAGGTTGGTGAGCACCTGCTCCAGCCGCATCCGGTCCCACTGGCCCGTCACGGGGGCCGGCGAGTCCACCGTCACCTGGACCCCCGCTGTCCTGGCTTCCGTTTCGAAGCGGCGGACGGCCTCGCGCACCAGTTCGTCCAGGTCCACGGGCTCCAGGTTCAGCTCCATGTGGCCGCGCGCCAGGCGGGACACGTCGAGCAGGCTGTCCACCAGGGTCGCCAGGCGCGAAGTCTGACGCTCGCAGGACTGCACCCGCTGCGCGAGCTTCTCCACGTCCAGGGGCTCCTCGCCGCGAAGCTGGCGGTACAGCAGTTGGAGCTGGAGCTTGAGGTTGGTGAGGGGCGTGCGCAGCTCGTGCGCGGCGATGCTGAGGAAGTCGTCGCGCACCTGGACGGCGTCGCGGGCCTCGTCGGTCAGCCGCTGTTGCTCCGTGTTGGCGGCCTCGGCCGTGGTCCGGGCGCGGACTTGCGAGCGGGTGATGAAGAACAGCAGCAGCGTCACCATCAGCCCGGCGCCTACGACGGTGCCATGCTGCTCGGTGGTGCTGGCGGCGATGAAGGCCTGGCGCGCGTTGAAGCGCAGCGTCCAGGTCTGGCCAGCCACGGGTATCTTCACGTCCTGCTGGAAGACGGGGGCCCCCCGCGATGCCGGGAGGCTGGACGCGTAGAGGAGCGCGTCGTCGCGGACCTCCGTCCCGTCGTACACCTCCAGGTCGATGGTCTCCTGGAAGCCGATGAAGTGCAGCTCGCTCATCAGGTCCTCCATGGCGAGCGGGAGGTAGACGAAGCCGCGCAGATTTTCGGTGGGGGACCCGGGGGG